>JAFAGQ010000228.1 GCA_023422555.1 Pseudomonadota bacterium | reverse complement strand
TCAGAAACAGTTATTCAGCAGTAGGCAATCACAAACAGTTATTCAGATACAGTCAACAAAATACAGTCAATCAGAAACAGGAGTCGTTCCATGAAGCTCAAAAATGCCAGTCTTCTCAAGGACAAATGCTATATCAACGGTAAATGGGTGGGTGGCAAGGAAGTCATCGAAGTGACCAATCCGGCTACGGGCAAGCTTGTGGGTACCGTGCCAAAACTGGGACAGAAAGAAACAGCCAATGCAATCAAGGCGGCCGATAAAGCCTGGCCTGCATGGAAGGGGCTCACTGCCAAAGAAAGATCAGCGATTCTGCGAAAATGGTTTGTTCTGATCAATGAAAATGCCGATGATCTGGCACTGATCATGACAACGGAGCAGGGTAAACCGCTGGCAGAAGCCAAAGGCGAAGTCACGTATGCTGCGTCATTCATCGAATGGTTCGCCGAAGAGGCCAAGCGGGTCTATGGCGATACCATTCCCGCACCGCAAACCACGCAACGCATTGTCGTGACCAAGGAACCGATAGGCGTTTGCGCCGCCATCACGCCGTGGAATTTCCCGGCAGCTATGATTACGCGCAAGGTCGCTCCGGCACTGGCCGCAGGTTGCACCGTTGTCATCAAACCTGCGTCGCAGACGCCGCTGACTGCGCTGGCCCTGATTGAGCTGGCAGAACAGGCAGGTATCCCTGCGGGCGTCATGTCCCTGATCACCGGTAATTCCTCTGAGATCGGCAAGGAGCTGTGCAGCAACCCGCTGGTGCGCAAGGTCAGCTTCACCGGATCTACCGAAGTCGGCCGCATTCTCATGGAGCAGTCTGCCAGCACAATCAAAAAAGTGTCTATGGAGCTGGGCGGCAATGCGCCATTTATCGTTTTTGACGATGCAGATATTGATGCGGCCGTGGAAGGCGCCATCATTTCCAAATATCGCAATGCCGGCCAGACCTGCGTATGTGCCAACCGTATCTATGTACAGGAAGGTGTCTACAAGGAATTTACAAAGAAACTGGTTGCCGCCGTTGAAAAACTGGTTGTTGGTGACGGTGCAGGTAAAAACGTGAATATCGGTCCGCTGATTGACGAGAAGGCCGTGGAGAAAGTGGAAAACCACATTAAGGATGCGGTAGGGCACAAGGCCAAGATTCTGACGGGTGGCAAACGCAGCAAACTGGGCGGGCTGTTCTTTGAACCGACCGTAATTGCCAATGCCACACAGGATATGGCATTTGCCCGCGAAGAGACTTTCGGACCGCTGGCTCCGGTATTCAAGTTCAAGGCCGATGAAGATGTGATTCGCATGGCCAACGATACCGAGTTTGGTCTCGCCGCCTATTTCTATGCACGCGATCTCGGACGAGTCTGGCGTGTTGCCGAGCAGCTGGAATATGGTATTGTCGGTATCAATACCGGCCTGATTTCGACAGAAGTGGCGCCTTTTGGCGGCGTCAAGCAATCGGGACTTGGCCGTGAAGGGTCGCATTACGGCATCGACGATTATCTGGTTATCAAATACATGCTGATGGGCGGAATCTGAGCGGCAGATGGGGGCGTCCCCATCTGACCACATTTTTCTCATCACATTCATGACTGACTAACAATGAAATTACAAATACCTAATACCTTCAGACAGAAACTTCACGCCCGTGAAACTCTTCTTGGCATGTGGCTCAGCACCGGTCATCCGACCCTTGCTGAAATGGCCAGTGTGTGTGGCTACGACTGGCTTCTTGTTGACGGCGAACACGCACCCAATGATATTCCGTTGTTGATGGCCCAGCTGCAGGCAATCAACGCCAGCGACAGTGCCGCCATCGGCAGGCCGCCCGAGAATAATCAGACGCTGATCAAGCAGTATCTGGATATCGGCTTTTATAATCTGCTTATTCCGTTTATCGAATCGCGTGAACAGGCCGAATACGCCGTGGCCGCCACAAGATACCCACCACAGGGCGTGCGCGGCGTAGCCGGCATGACTCGTGCCAGTGCTTACGGAACCGAACCAGATTATTTCAAGCGTGTTAACGATCACATTGGTGTCATACTGCAGATCGAAAGCCGTGCGGGCGTTGAAGCGGTAGAAGAGATCGTCGCCACAGAAGGGGTGGACGCTGTCTTCATTGGTCCGTCAGATCTGTCGGCCGCCTATGGCTATCTGGGACAACCCAATCATCCGGATGTGCAGAAGGCCATTCGTTATATTCATGACGTGGCGACGGCAGCAGGCAAGGCATCGGGCATTCTCGCTGTTGTGCCGGAAGACGCCAAACGTTATATTGACATGGGCGTCAGCTTTGTTGGCGTGGGCGTGGATCTGTCCGTCTATAAAAATGCGCTCAAGGGGTTGCGATCTGTTTTTTGATGAAGTGGATACCCCCGTCCGCCTTTTTCGTGCCCACTCATTCCGGCCAGCGATTTCCGGGAATCGTTGACATGCAATAGTGGGCTTTCTCATTCTGGTCATTTTGCGTTTATATACTTGATTTTCTGTTTACTGTTTTCAATCAGGTTGGTGTGAATGAAAATACTGACAGCGGTTCGTACCCGATTTACCATTTCTGCATTTCTTGTTCTGCAGGCGTACCCCGGCGCCTCGCTGCTGGCCCAGACAATCACTTACCCCATGGGCGATGATGCGCCCCCTGCCATACAGCCTGCGGGGCAGGGCGTCGCTGATGTCTCTTCCGAGCCCGTCCCGCCTGCCTGGTCGTTTGATCCTAGCAACACCAAAATCATACTGCTCCCAGTCGATGAACCACCGCCACCCCCCGCGATGGCAGGTGAGCCTGTGCCTCTTGAACAACTGGTGACCCAGGATGCGCTGCGAGGCGTGGACAATTGGGAAGATTATCAGTACGAATCGGATGGCAGTGGGTTTTTGCTCACGCAGTCGCCGGCCACCTTGCGTCGCAAATCTTCTCGCATATCACTCAGACCCGTACAGAATTTCACTACCGGTGCACAGAACTGGACCATGACGACCGAAGAGCGCAACAGGCTCTCCCTGGGTTCCAATCAGGTGGTCAGCAATATCGGTCAGACAGGCTTTCGCATTGGCGGAATGCAGCTGAGCCGCCAGCCTGACGGCACGCAGGATAACTGGTTCATTGGCAGCAATCAGCTCGCCTATTCGACCACTGCGGGTGCGATGGATTATTCAGCGTCTTCGGCGACCGATGCCGGTTTTAATTTCGGGTCCGGCGCCGCCAATACCGCGGTGCGCTACGGTTTGAGCGATGCCATGTCTTTTGACTCTCAGGTGCAGATGGCGCGCTCACTCAAGAATATTGGTCTGGGAACGAGCTATGCGATCGATAATCTGGGCGATCTGCGTGTCACTGTCAATGGCGGAAAATATGAAGATCAGAATACCTGGCGTTCGATGCTGGCCTATCGGGCCAAAGTGTTTGATCTGGTCTCACTTCAGTTCTCCAATGAACTGACCAGTGCGCATTACATGGATCTGTCGCGCCTGTCGCAGGATCCGGCAGAAGAGCGGGCCATCCGTAATCAGCTCAAGCTGACCTATCCAATGGACAAGCAATCGCAGGTGTCCGGTGTTCTGGAAAACAGCCGCGTCATGAATGGGACGTCGGAACAACTGATCGGCCTGGAGCAGAGTTATCAGCTCGATTCCGTGCTATTGCAGCTGAAGGCACAGCGTGCGGTGCGCAGCGACACCGGTTCTGTGCTCTTTAACGTGAATATTCCAACGGGCGGCAGATAGGACGGTCCTGAGGAGAAGCATACACGCAGGAGTCCGGATTTCCCCGGAGGTGAGGAAATCCACAATTGCAATAAATCTGCCGGAAAACCCCTCAGGCAGGATCGCTGGCGTCGCTGGTATCGTTCAGATTGCTGGCAGCGCGCAGGCTTTGCGCTGCTGCTGACGGTGCTGTGGCGGCCATTTCGCTTTGCTGCAGAATTTGCGCCAGCACATCCGGCACTTCAAACACCGCGCGATTATTCTGCTTTCTGACCCGCGCCTTGTAGCTTTCCAGGTCGTCCAGCAGATGATGCACGGCTTCATGCGTTTTTGCAAAACTGTTCAGCACAATGCCGAGGCCGTTTTTGGTGACCCATTCCCCGTTATATCGTTCCTGGATCATGGTCCATTTGTTGCACACGACAATCACGGGCATGTCCTTGCGAATGGCTTCGCTGATACTGCCAGGGCCGGGCTTGCCGATAAAGAAATCAGCCATTTCCATAAAGACGGGCATCTGCGTGGTAAAGCCTTCAATCAGTTTATGTGCGCGCGTTTGCAGCTTGCTGATTTTCTTTGCCAGTGCCGTATTGTGACCGCAGATATAAATCAACTGCACATCGGATAATTGTTTGGCGATTTTCAGCATGGTCTTGGAACCGTGTCCGCCAAACATCACCAGACCTACCGGTTTGTCCGGATCGAATCCCGCTTGTTCAAGCTGCGCGCGTTTGTCGATATCCGGCGTTTTATAGAAGTCCGGATGAAGCAGCATGCCTGAACTGGGATGGACATGACTTTTCGGATGGCCTGCGGCCAGTGCCTGTTCCACGGCCTTGTCGGTTCCGCAAATAAAATGCTGCTGCTGATTTTCCTCTATCCAGAAATGCGGAGGATTGTCGGCCAGATCAGTCAGAATCGTTACGTAAGGCACGCCGGGAA
>JAFAGQ010000222.1 GCA_023422555.1 Pseudomonadota bacterium | reverse complement strand
TAGGAATCATCGTCGATGATATCCCGATCATGCGCAGAAGAGAGGATCTCCTGGATGTCTTCGCGGTCTTCGGGCTCATTCTGGCCCAGCAGGCCTTTGATTCGCTGAATGAGTGAGCGTGAAATGGTTTTTTTGCCTGGCTGACTGTCTGCCTCGGCATCGTTCGAAGGATATGGTTCTGACATCTCTGGACGTCTAGTTTAGGGAGTTATAAGGATAACCCAATTTGGCACATTTTTGATGAAAAGTTAATGACTTAGCGTAAACCCAGGCCTTTTTTGTCACTCTTTGAAGGTAGCATGCCACGTGGCCGAAAAGTCGCTTCCCGCCTGTTTCTATCTGACGCTCGCTGCTTATTGGGCAAGATAAGGATCGGGCAGACCCATGCCAGCCAGAATTTGGGTTTCCAGGGCTTCCATGTGGGCGGCTTCGTCTTCCTGGAGATGATCGTAGCCCAGCGCATGCAGTACGCCGTGTACCACCAGATGGGCCGCGTGCTGTGTCAGCGTCTTTTTCTGGGCCTCGGCTTCCTGTCTGAGCACGGGAACGCAGAGGACGATGTCGCCGCGCGCAATGCCATCGGGATCCACCCCATATTCGAAGGTAAGCACGTTGGTGGCATAATCGCGACCGCGGAACTGGCTGTTCAGCTCGCGACCCTCAGGCTCATCCACCAGACGCAGCGTGAGTTCAACTTCAACAATGTCGTCGTTCTCTTCCATGGCCGCATCGACGGCGCGCAGCATCCAGCTGCGAATACGCTGGCGACTGAGTTCGGGCACCGGCACCACGTGCTGCACGGAACTGCGCAGATAGGATGTGTCACGTACCCGGGATTTTCCGCGAGGGCTGCTGTCAGCCATTTTGCGTGCGACCCTCGGCCTGATCGTAGGCATCGATAATGCGGGCAACCAGAGGATGACGCACCACGTCTTCACTGGTAAAGCGGGAAAAGGCGATGCCATGGACATTGCCCAGTACGCGCAAGGCATGTTCCAGACCGCTTTTTTGACCCTTGATCAGGTCAATCTGTGACGGGTCACCGGTGATAACGGCTTTGCTGCCAAAACCGATCCGGGTCAGAAACATCTTCATCTGTTCCTGTGTGGTGTTCTGCGCTTCATCCAGTATCACGAAGGCGTGATTGAGTGTACGTCCGCGCATATAGGCCAGGGGTGCGATTTCAATGGTCTGTTTTTCGAACAGACGCATGACTTTTTCAAAGCCCATCAGGTCATACAGGGCATCGTATAGCGGGCGCAGGTAGGGATCCACTTTCTGGGCCAGATCGCCGGGCAGAAAGCCAAGGCGCTCACCGGCTTCCACTGCGGGGCGGGTCAGAATGATCCGTTGAACATGTTCTCTTTCGAGAGCGTCGATGGCACAGGCGACGGCCAGCCAGGTTTTGCCGGTTCCCGCCGGTCCTGTCCCAAAAGTAATGTCATGCCGCAGAATATTGTTCAGATAGTCGCGCTGACGCGGCGTGCGGGGGCGCAGATCGTTGCGCCTCGTGCGCAGCGCAATGGAACCGCTGTCGTCATCCAGGGGCGGCAGCTCAGGAACCGAAGCGTTGCCACCCTGGCGTTTTTGTCGGCTTTCATCTGACTCTGTACGGTTTTTTTCGGCAGCATGCCGGGTGTTGGCACGCAACTCTACCAGTCCCAGCTGGATATCATCGATGGTGAGATCCCGGTGACGCGCGCGTCGGTGAAAAAGGTTTACCGCGCCGGCGGCGTCCTGTGCCTGTTCGCCCTCGATAATGACGCGATTGCCATTGCGCCCGATAGTGACATCGTAGGCCTGGGCGATTTGCTGCAGATTTTCATCCAGCGGTCCGCATAGATTGGCCAGCTGGGTGTTGTCGCCTTCAAGATGAAATACGACCGGCAGGTTACGTTTTCCTGTCATCAGGCAGATTCTCCTGCGTCGAATTCACCACGCAGTGAGTTGGTATACACGTTTGTGATTCGTACGTTCACAATTTGTCCGATCAGATTCTCGGGGCCGGCAAAATTGACGATCCGGTTGTTCTCGGTGCGACCGGTTAGTTCGCTGGCGTCACGCCGTGACGGACCTTCTACCAGTACGGGCTGCAGGGTGTTAAGCATGCCGTGACTGATTGCGCTGGCCTGTTCGGAAATCTGGGCCTGCAGTCGCTGCAGGCGTTCGAGCTTGACTTCGTAGGGGGTGTCGTCGTGCAGGTCGGCAGCCGGCGTACCCGGACGGCGCGAATAGATGAACGAGAACGACGTATCGAAGTTCACATCGGCAATCAGTTTGAGCGTGGCTTCAAAATCAGCATCCGTTTCTCCGGGGAAACCAACGATGAAATCAGAAGACAGCGTCATGCCAGGGCGGGCTGCGTAAAGTCGCCGCGCGATCGATTTGAATTCGAGTCCGGTATAGCCGCGCTTCATGGCGGCCAGGATCCGGTCACTGCCGGTCTGGATAGGCAGGTGCAGGAACGGCACCAGTTTGGGCAGTCGACCGTGAGCTTCAATCAGCCGATTGGTCATTTCCTTGGGGTGCGATGTTGTGTAGCGGATGCGCTCAATGCCCGGGATTTCGTGTACGTAATCCAGCAGCATGGCGAAATCGGCCAGTTCTGTTGTACCGCCCAGCGTGCCGCGGTAAGCATTCACATTCTGTCCCAGCAGATTGACTTCCTTGACGCCCTGGTCTGCCAGATCGGCAATTTCGGTCAGCACATCTTCAAAGGGTCGCGAAATTTCTTCGCCACGCGTGTAGGGAACCACACAGAAGCTGCAGTACTTGCTGCAGCCTTCCATAATGGAAACAAACGCGGATGGGCCATCAATGCGCGCCGGTGGCAGGGCGTCGAATTTTTCAATTTCGGGAAAACTGATATCCACCTGGGCGCGACCCGTGCTTTTGCGACGCTCGATCAGATCAGGCAGGCGATGCAGGGTTTGTGGACCGAAAACGACGTCAACATAGGGAGCGCGCCGGATAATGGTGGCGCCTTCCTGACTGGCAACACAACCGCCCACGCCAATAACCAGATTGGGGTTTTTCTTTTTCAACTGGTTGATGCGGCCCAGGTCGGAAAAGACTTTTTCCTGGGCTTTCTCGCGGATGGAACAGGTGTTCAGCAGGATGACGTCAGCGTCTTCCGGCGTATTGGTCAGTTCCAGACCCTGATTTTCCCGAAGGACGTCAGCCATTTTGTCCGAATCGTATTCGTTCATCTGACAGCCAA
>JAFAGQ010000215.1 GCA_023422555.1 Pseudomonadota bacterium | reverse complement strand
CCATATTCGAAGGGGAAATCATGACTTCAGGGCCACTTCTGCAGGTCGATCATCTGCAGCTTGAGACCCGCCAGCATGCGAAGCGGGTCGTTGATGACATCAGTTTTTCTGTCAATCGCGGCGAGATTGTTGGTATCGTTGGAGAATCGGGGTCGGGCAAGAGTCTGACCGCACGTGCCGTCATGCGTCTGGAGCCGCCTGCGATAGCGCGGGTGGGCGGAGCGATCCGGTTCGAAGACCAGGACGTGACCACCATGCCTTCCGGTGCCTTGCGCAAAATGCGCGGGGCCAAAGTGGGGATGGTGTTCCAGGAACCCATGACGTCGCTGAACCCGTCCATGACTATTGGCCGTCAGCTGGACGAAGCCCTGGCGCTGCACAGCAAGTATTCGGCAAAGCAGCGGCGAGATCTGACGATCCGGATGCTCACGCGCATTGGCATTCAGAATCCGGAAAAATCGCTGTCGGCTTACCCGCATCACTTTTCAGGCGGTATGCGTCAGCGGATTATGCTGGCCGCTGTTATGCTGGTCAAACCTGCTTTATTGATTGCTGACGAACCTACCACGGCCCTGGATGCGATTGTGCAGCGGGACGTGCTGGAACTGATGGTGGAACTGACGCGCGAACAGGGCACAGCCGTTCTGCTGATCAGCCACGATTTGCCCATGGTTGCCCGCTATACCGACAAGATCATTGTCATGGAACATGGACGAATTGTGGAGCAGGGGCCAACCGCACAAATTATCAGTTCGCCGCGTCATCCCTATACGCGCAAACTGCTATCTTCACTTCCTGTGCGTGGCCCGGCAAGGGCTATCAACAGGGACGTGACACCGATAGTGCAGGCAAAGCATATTATTGTGGACTATCCGGGTCGTGGCGGACTTTTCCGCAAAAATCCCGATGTGCGTGCCCTGCATGGCATAGACCTGGAAATTCATCCGCAGGAGGTGCTGGCGCTGGTGGGCGGCTCCGGTTCCGGTAAAACCACGCTGGGCTGGACCATAGCCGGTCTGCTTAAAAAAACGGACGGTGAACTGCGCTTTGCCGGCGAGCCAGTCGATCGTAGCAATGCGAGCTGGCAGAACTATCGACAGGATTGTCAGATGGTTTTTCAGGATCCGTATTCTTCGCTGGATCCGCGCATGACCATTCGCCAGCTGCTGCAGGAGTCCTTGCGCACGGTGCCACAGATGGATGATCGCGCGCGCAACCGCCGAATTGATGAAGTGCTGGATGAAGTGGGTCTGGCGGCAGGCGAGTATGCCGATCGTTACCCCCATGCCCTATCAGGTGGACAGCGTCAGCGCATTGCCATTGCCCGGGCATTGGCGAGACGACCCAAATTTGTGATTGCTGATGAACCGGTGTCGGCACTGGATGTGACGGTGCGCGCCCAGGTATTGCGGTTGTTCTCTGAACTGCAAAGGCACTACGGCTTTTCGTGTCTGTTCATCAGTCACGATCTCGCGGTGGTGGAGCAGGTAGCTGATCGTGTCGCGGTCATGCAGACGGGCAGGATTGTTGAACTGGGTAGCCGCGATGCCATCTTCGACTCGCCGCAACATGCTTATACACGCAAGCTGCTATCGGCGATTCCTTTGCTGGAAGCCACGCCTGGCGGTGGGGTGAAAACGCGGTGGCGGTTTGAGGATGCAACTCTGCCCGGTGAACGCGAGACCGCATGAAAGCAGATGTTGTCGTCCTTGGCGCCGGAATTGTAGGCGTATCCATAGCGCTGCACCTGCAGGCGCGTGGACGCGATGTGGTTCTGCTGGACCGTCGCGAACCCGGTAGGGAAACCAGTTTTGGCAATGCGGGCCTGATCGAACGGGCCAGCGTCATTCCCTACGCATTCCCGCGCAATCTGCAACTGATTCTGGGCTACGCGCTGAACTGTCGTACAGAAGTTCGTTACCAGGCGCGCTTCCTGCCGCAGATCGCGTCCTGGCTTGCCCGATACTGGTGGCATTCTTCGCCGCAACGGCTGGCAAAGGCCGCGGCTTATATGCTGCCCCTGATTGAACGCAGTGTTACAGAACATGATGCGCTGGCGCAGGCGGCAGGGATTAAGTCGCTGTTTCGCACCGGCGGCTGGATTGAAGGCCTGCGCAGTCAGCGCTGGCTCGATCGCGCCATCGAGGATGCAATAAAACTTGAGCCCTATGGATTGAAATACCGGGTGCTGGATGCGGCCGCTCTATGTGCTCAGGAGCCGCAGGTCAGGCCCGTTCTGGCCGGTGGTATTCATTGGACGGACCCGGTAACCGTGAGTGATCCCGGCGCCGTTGTACGTGGCTACGCTGATCTGTTTGGGCAACGAGGCGGCCGGCTATTGCGCGGCGATGCGCTGACACTGCAGCAACATGCCGGTAAGTGGATGGTGCGAACAGAGGCGGGAGACTTGCACACGAACGAAGTTGTGGTCGCGCTGGGACCCTGGTCTATGGATCTGCTGGCGCCCATGGGATACCGTGTGCCGATGGCCGTCAAACGCGGATATCATATGCATTTTCCCATGACGACGGGTGGCACACTCACGCATCCTCTTGCTGATGTGGAAAATGGATTTGTTTTGTCGCCCATGACAAATGGCATACGACTGACAACAGGTGTGGAACTAGCCGGGCGTGATGCGCCGGCCTCTCCTGTGCAACTGGAAAAGGCCAGGAAACAGGCCCTGGAGATTCTCCCGCTAGGAGAGCCCGTCGAAGACAAACCCTGGATGGGGTCCCGGCCTTGCCTGCCCGACATGCTGCCGATCATTGGGGCGGCCTCGCGCCACCCAGGTTTTTGGCTGGCGTTTGGTCACGCGCATCATGGGTTCACACTGGGACCCGTGACGGGCAGGCTGGTGGCTGATCTGATGACCGGTGAAGATCCCGGATTCGACGCCGCACCTTATCGATTACAACGATTTTCCTGACTTCAGATTCAGATATCGCAGGTCAGGTGCCCCCTTTCACCACGTGTTCCGGCTCACTCTGCCTCTTGCCGGCCTTCGACGATTTTTTCATCCGCCTGTTTCATTTCTTCGCCATCTGCCGTCTCAACCTCGTGTTCGTCTGCTTCTTCAGGGCAGTACTGGAATTTCGCATAGATCGGGAAGTGGTCGGAACCGATATCCGTCAGCTTGGCCATTTGTTTGATCTGAAAGTTGAGGCTCTGAAAAATATGATCCAGCGGCCAGCGCAGAAAACGATAGTGAGCATGAAAGGTATTGAACATGCCGCGTCCGATGCGCGCATCCAGCAATTCGCTGACTTTCTTGAACAGGCGGGTGGAGTGCGACCAGGCAACGTCATTCAGGTCACCAAAGACCAGGGCCGTTTCCTTGCTGTCTCGAATCTGCTTTCCGACAAGCAATAATTCCGCGTCTCTGGGTCCCGACGTTTCACTTTCAGTCGGACTCGGCGGTGTCGGATGCAGACAATAAATGCGGATTCGTTCACCCGAGCGCAGAACCAGCTGACTGCAGATGGACGGAATATCATTCTCCACGCGGTAAAGCACTTCGGTGTCTTCAAGTGCCAGTTTCGAATACAGATGCATGCCATAGAGATTATCGAGTGGAATGGCAACACGGTGGGGATAGTCCGCTTCCAGAGGCTTAAGGGCCGTCTGCCACCATTTGTCGGTTTCCAGCGTCAGCACCAGATTGGGCTGGTATTGATTGACCAGGGCAATCAGGTCGCCGCTGCGGCGATTGGGTGTCAGTACATTGGAAGAGAGCAGGGAAAGCGTCCTGTCATCGTCGGCTTCCTGATTGCTGAGCACTTCCTTTCGGGCCAGTCTCGTATAGGGGAAGATTTTGTATAGCTGATAAACCAGCGCAATGACATTTGCAATAACTATGCATGTAGCGAGACTGGCAGTTGCGGGTGGACATATAGCAAGTGCAATAAGGGCAAGCACGCACAGAACGGCAATCTGCACGCGCGGGAAATCCAGGCTGCGGATGATCCAGTGGCTGCTGGGAAGAAATGCCAGACCTGTTGCCAATGCCGGTATCAGCAGAACCAGCGCGTAAATGTAAGACACTCGATTAACTCCGTTGAGGTAACACCCGATTATAGGGCGATTATCCCCCCGGAGTATCCCAGACTTCAGGCGGTTGTCATACCAGTCTGCGCTGCCAAAGTTCCGTCACCTTCCGATCAGACGTGGTAGCGCAAACTAATTCGCCATATCTTCCGGAATGGCTGCGGTAACACTCATGCTCTGTCTGTAGCTGGTGCCACAAAGCTGGCCACATACTCATCAGCCGGGTTCGCAGCCAACTCGTCCAGCGTGCCCTGCTGAACCAGACATCCCTGATTCAGCAGCGCGACATTGCCACCCAGTGTCCTGGCTTCGTCTACGTCATGTGTGATAAACACAATTGTCTTATTGAGCCTGTCCTGCAAGTCCAGCAGCAAGGTCTGCAATTTGCGTCGAATCAAGGGGTCCAGGGCAGAGAAGGGTTCGTCCATCAGCAGGATATCGGTGCCGGCAGCCAGCGCCCGTGCCAGCCCAACGCGCTGTCGCATCCCGCCAGATAACTCGTCGTAGTAATGGGTTTCATAACCTGAGAGTTCTACCTCATTGAGCCAGTAGCGTGCCTGTTCGGCGCGTTCCGGCTTGGGCACACCGCGTACACGCAAGGCAAATTCGGCATTCTGCTGCACATTGAAATGGGGCTGCAGCCCGAAATGCTGAAATACCATGGCGATTCGCTTCTGCCGGAATTTCTGCAATTGCGGGATGGAGAGGGCAGTCACATCTTCATCTCCAACCCACACGGTCCCGGTATCGGGATCAATCAGTCG
>JAFAGQ010000209.1 GCA_023422555.1 Pseudomonadota bacterium | reverse complement strand
ATCACACATCAATAAAGTCTTCGTAAAGCGCTAACGCATCTTCAGAAAATGCAATCAATACTTTTCCGTCTGGCACCCGTTTTTTGGCATAGCCGCCAAGACAAAGGCCCAGCTTTCTGAAAAGCATATAGGTGTTTGTTCTTCCAACAACGGGTTTTTCCAGATCACAAAGCTTTTCAAAGCCTCCCGCTTTGAAGACAGCAATGCCATTCACGATGGGATTGCCACTTTTAGGGATCTCGACAACTTTCAGGTCACCGTCTTCATAGTATTTAAGTCGGCAGTCTCCACGCGTTTCCTTGACATATCCAAGGATACGATCGGATTCAGATTTATCAGCAGGCCCTGCAATTTTTTCAACCTGCTCCTGCGTCATGCCAAACGATATCTCATTCACTGCTTTGTAAGGTTCGATCACATAATCCATTAACATACCCCTGGTTGATTTTTCAATCTGTCTTTCAATTTCTGATTCTGTTCACTATTGATATTACCTTGTCTCTCATGCTCATCCAATAGGTGTCCAACGTCTTCATTGTATTTTCCTGGAAACTTATCATTCAGATCGTCTATATCCATTGCTATGGCCTGATCCCAACGTCCATTTCGAATATGTGCTCTCTGTGCACGTCGAAAATCACCAGCGTCGGGTGCACTGCCCGTGCTCCTCATCGCCCGATGATCGTCATATTCCATCCAGAACGCCGGCCCACGCCCTCTGGTGGGCGCCCCATCCAGTCCGTCATATGAAGCGAAGGCAGGCACATGGTTGACCTCCCCTCCCTTACCTTTGTAATAATTCCTGCGAATGGAATTCCAGGTACTGCGCAAAATACCCTTCATCAATCCAAAAGGGTCGATCCAGTTTACTGAATTCGGCGCATAGGCATAGAAATTTGAATCACCCAGCAGTCCTATGGGATCCTGTTGAATGAATCGGCCAACATCGGGGTCGTAATATCGAAAACGGTTGTAATGAAACCCGGATTCACGGTCGTGATACTGCCCCTGGAAGCAGAGATTGTTCCTGGTCTGCCCGTCCTGAACTGATTCTCCGCCCGCAGCAAGTTGCTTTCCCAGTACAGAATACTTGCCTTCCCAGACGATCTGACCGCTGTCACCGGTCAGAAGCAATGGCGTACCCAGATGGTCACATTGATAATGGTTTACTGCCAGCGCAGGTCCGCTGTTATTTGTTGCCTGATCGCTATTACCATAGCGATATTGAAGCAGGGGCACGAAGCTCTCATCGTCGTACAGATAATGCGTTTTCTCTCCAGCTGTACCCGCACTGCTTTCTTCAAATGCCAGATGCTGGCCATCCCATCCGTAAAACGTCACAGTGGGTTTGGACGCACTGTCGCTGCATGCTTTCCCAATACGTCGGCCAAATGTGTCATAAACATATTTCGCCTCGGACACCTGATTGTCACGAAAATCGGTGTTCACTGTTTTGCTCAGTCGACCAAATGCATCCCATTCCAGCTGCTGGAATGACTCCGGTTTACGTTTACTGGTCAGGTTTCCCTGAGCATCGTACTCAAAATGCATACCTGCGCAACGCTTTAGGATATTACCCAGCACTTTAGAGACGTTCTTCGGGAAAGTATTTTCCGGTCTTGAACCCATTGCTCTGTCTTTTTCAACCAGGTTGTTGGCAGGGTCAAAGGAAAAAATCTCGGTATCATCAAAGGCAGTCGCAGAAATCAGGCGATCTAATGCGTCATAACGATAGCTGGCCGTTCCATGCCTGGAGTCCTCTAAACCGGCCAATGAACCGTCTCTCAGATAAGAATAGTGACGCGAATGCAGGTTACTGCGGATACCTGTCGCCATATTCAGTTTCTGTTCTTTAACCCTGCCCATCACGTCATAGGCGGTAACCGCAACAAGTGAATTTGACTGGTGTCTGCGGATTTCGCGATGGCTGTTGTCCCGGTCAAAAGCAATGACCTCTCGATCATCCAATAAAATGCCATGTACATGACCGGCACCGTAACGTAACCAGCTGACTTTTTCTCCATCCGGACGGCGGGTAGATATTCGATTTGACATCTCGTCAAATTCATTCTCCCAGACATATTTCCGGCTTTCTTCGAAGGCGCTGTATATATGTGTTTCGCGTATGGGATTGTTCAGAGCATCGTATTCAAAACGCTGATCGCAGTATTGATTATGTGCTCTGATAATTCTGTTTGAAATATCATATTCGAAATTTTCTGTAAGGTCACCCGCATGACGTTTGAGCAACTGGCCCATGATGTCATACTCAAAGTGCGTTTTCAGACCCGCATCTTCCATTGAAAAAAGCAGACCCGTGGGCTTATCGTAGTGATATTTCCTGATTTTCCCGTCAAAACCAGTCGTGCGAATCAAACGATCGACCGGATCAAACTGAAAGGTAAATTCATCTCCATTCTGATTTTCAAGACGAGATAAACGTCCTTTCCTATCATACTGATAAAGAAAATGCTGATTCAGCGGATCCGTTTTCTGGCTGATGCGCCCGACCCGATCGTATTCATAACGGGTCAGATTATCCAGAGGATCTATGAAGGACAATAGCCGCCCTTCTTCGTCGAAGTCCAATGTCAGAACGCTTCCATCAGGGCGTTGAACTTCGCTGATAAACCCGAATTCATTGTAGGCATAAGTCTCTGCATTGTCGCAAGGGTCGGTCTGTCTGACCAGACGACCAAGCTGATCATATTCCCAACGTCGTGTTTTGTTTGAGCAATCCGAATATCGTATAAGCAATCCGGCAGGACTGTATGACAGCGTACTGACACCGCCTCGCGGGTTCACTGACTGAATCAGCAGTCCGTCAGCGGTATATTGGAATTCGGAAGTATGTCCTTTGGGATCCGTCTCCCTGATCATATTTCCATATTGATCGTATTCTCGCCGCCACTCGTTGCCTGCAGGATCAACTATTCTGGTCACACGACTGAACCTGTCGTATTCCCATCGCACTACCGTCTGATCTGCCCGAGTCAACTTCAGGATGTTATCGAAATCGTCATATTCATAATTTTCGAAGGAACCATCAGGATAGCGAACTTCGATAATGTTATGAAACTCATCCCGGATCCTCGATTGGCGCGTACCATCGGGGAAATCAATATGAGAAATATAATTGGAGTCGTCAAAGCTATAGACTGTGGTGGAGCCCATTGCATCTGTGACATATGTTTTGGGCTCTTCCTTATCCCAGCGAAAGCGCATTTCACCGCTTCCATCGTCCCGGTATTCCCGAACACACTTAGCGTCATGATGGTCCGAATCCCACTCAAGATTGATGTTGCGCCCCGTTCTGTCACCATAGCGTATCACCAAATGATTCTGATACGCATAGGAGTAAGATCGACCATATTGGTCTCGAGCCAATACCAGATCGCCTGCATCATCGTATTGATATTGCGCGAGTATCCTCCGCTCAGCGTTGCCCTCATCTCCCGTCGTTTCGTGCCATATTTCCGTCATTCGACCTGATGCATCGTGACTGAAATGGATCGTATGAATGGCGGTTTCCAGCCGACTCAGTAATCCGGACTCCTCATCGTAAAAAAGATCAATCTTGTTGCCGTTGCGATCTGCTATCGCTTTGAGCCGGTAAGCATCACCGATTCGCTCGAACGTTTCAGTGCGTTCGTATTTATGACTGACCACCAGCGTGTCAGGATCGGGGCGACTCCATATCAGTTCTTCTGTTCGGTCGTACCATTCTTCACCGGAATTAAGGTTGATCACCGTGACCGAGCGACCAACTTCAGATATATATTCGAACCCGCCGTCTTCGCCCGGCAGGACGGTCAAGGTGAACGGCGTCAGCCATCTCGGACCCAATTCACCGTGAACATCTTTGGCAATCATATTGGAACGATAGGTTCGGTTCCATTCGACGGGTATCGCACCAGACAGAAAAAAGTCAGGATGACTGAAACGTTCATCGCCAACATCAAGACCAATTGATCCTCCGATACGTCCGCGGCATTCCTTACAATCTGCGTGCGGCTTTTTCGCGTTGCCGTTCCGGCCCGCCCGGTGCCTGCCTCCTTTTGGCCCCTTCGGCCCTCTTCCACCGCCAGACGCCCTGTGTTTTCCTTTGTAACCAAACCGGCCACCTGCGCCCATCGTCTTGATTTTGAAGCCTTTATCCAGCTCCAGTACCGTGATGGACACATTTGCCAGACCCATTTTTGTATCCGTTGAGCCGATCTGCAGGTTAGCGCCGTACAGCCCGATATTGGCGGCCTGCATGGTTCCACCCATACCATAAAAAGCCAGATCTGCAATATTGGAATCAGTCTTGGTGCCGCTGACCATGACGTCGTTCATCGCATCAAGGTTCAGCTTCAGAATATATTTGTCTTCGCGAATGACGGTGTTGTTGTCCAGCATGGCGGCCGCTTCGATATTGGCCGGACTCTCTTTTGTAATATTGTTTGGCGTCTGGAGAATGCCAGGGCCGGTAGATAAGACATCCAGATTTCCGCCGGCCTGTATATCGATGTCCTGCTGCGTCGACTCTTTATACAGACTGGGACTGTCCAGCGTAATGTCGGCAGCTTCCAGATCGGAATCGGACGTGATATTGTTGATGTCGTCAGCGCCGACCGTCTCGCTGACTGTCCCGTTGACCGTTTCGTCGTCCATTGCCGTGGTGTTAACGTGCAAGCCCTGTAACTGATGCGCCGCCGAGCCGCCCACTGTATGGCTGTGCGGGCCGGTAATCACTTCGTCCACGCCATCACTCAGCGTCTGCTCCAGATTTCCACTAATGCTGTCTTCCAGCGAGCTCTGTACAGTCCGATTGTGATTTGACGCGTACGATTTGATCGCTCCCGATGCCATGAGAATAGCAGACGTACTGTGCGCGGTATGAGAACGTAAACCGGAAATGGATGAGATCGCATTTCCTGCCACATCATGCTGCTGATTATTCTTGACATGCGTATTCATGTCTTTTTCGGCCACCATGGACAACATTTCACTACCCTGCCGATCATCAAACAGCAGCTTATTGGCATTGGCAGGTGTGCCGTTCTTGGATCGGGTGAAAAATCCGCTTTGCGTTGCATCGCCAGGCAATGAGACGGGCGGCATATTATTTGCGTTATAGACGCGTCCCACGGCGATTGGCCGGTCCACATCACCATTGATAAAATCCACGACCACTTCTTCGCGCACCCGAGGAATCTGCACCCCGCCGAAGCCTCCTCCTGCCCAGGGATTGGACACACGCAGCCAGCAGGAGCTTCGCTCATCCATGGTACCTTGGCGATCCCAGTGAAATTGCACCTTGATACGGCCATACTTGTCAGTCCAGATTTCTTCCCCTTCGGGCCCAACGACGATAGCCGTCTGTGGCCCGCTCATTTTTGGAACAGGAGTGATACGCGGTGCCCTGAACTGAACGGTCGCTGGAATATGCTGTGATCTGATCTCAAAACTGGCCCGCGCGTGCCGATCCGCCGTCGTGGCGTAGGACGAATCACGAAAGTGATACTCAGTACGCAGTATCAGATAGGTCTTGTTTTCTGCACGATTGGGATAATGTTTCAGCGAAAAGAGGTAGCCAGGTGCCATCGCGCGAACATTACTTACCGACCACGCCTGCTCCTGCAGACACTGCATGGATTGCAGATGCACTCGGGCGTAGTGATCGGAGTCGGCCGAGTCAACGTAGCCGCCCATTGGGTCATACCAGTCCAGATCCAGACCCTGGGTATTCTGTCTCTTTATCCAGCGACGTGCACACATGTCGGCCTGGGGCTTCTGAAAATCGTAATCCATGGTCGAATACGTGGTGGCAGTCAACTCTGCCGCGATCCGCCAGTCATGGATGAATTCTTCATGTGGAAAAAGATGACGATCGTCGTCATAATAGGCAATGTCAGACGTCGTGGCCAACGGATCATGAGAATGCGCATCATCCATGAGAACAAGAACATGCCGATCTTTTTCATGACGAAACCAGTAATAAATCCCTTCATGTTCCATCAGCCGGGAAATGAAGTTGAAATCGGTTTCCTGATATTGAACGCTATAACCCCACTTGCGATAATTTCCCACCAGACGATTGTCTACCGGATAATCGTAGCCATTCAATACCTGCGTGATAATTTCCACTGCGGTCTGGTCCTGGAATATCCGATTATCAGTGACCTGCGTTGAATACCAAAGCCATGGACGCACAGTCGCTTCGTAAATATAGTATCGACGCGTTTCCGATTCCCGATGTATCAGCCCGAAATCTGTAACGATACCGTGCAGATATCTTGGCGATCCGTCAGTTTCAATTTCGATTGCAATAGGTTTACCCAGCACATCCTGTAGGTTCAGTCCAGGACTCTCTGAAACGAATTCAATGGTCCATTCAAACAAGTCAGATAATTGTTCATGACCTTTCAGGACTTTGAACCTGAGCTTATCGCCAAGAGGAGTAATTGCGTTTACGGTACGATTCATGACAAGGTTCCAGGTATCTCTTGCGGCGGCTCGCGTCTCATTTATTCCTCGGTCAGCGCAGCGCGCTGCGTTTCACTCCACAACTCGGCTTCAAATAGCTGCGGATCATTCTCCAGCGCCCCTCTACGGCGCTTCAAGTTGAGATCATCAGTAACAGCCCGATGAAATCGAGTACGGTTCATGCGCGCGTCAACAAAGGAAGCACGAAGCAGATCGGCGTATGAGAAGTCGGTGTGGTCCAGGTAAGTACGATCGAAGCTGGCATTACGCGCAATAGCGCGATGCCAGCTGCACAGCGATAAATCACAGTCGGCAAAATCAGCTTCTTCGGCCAGCACGTCAACAAAAATGCTTTGAGGAAACCGCGCTCCGCGGCAATTGGCCAGCCCCAGGTCGGCATCGGCAAACATCGCAAACTGACCCTGGGCTCCTGTCAAATCTGTTTGTCGCATACCCGCAGACTTGAATGCTGCCTGTCTGAGGTTAGCTCCGACAAGATTGCAGCCATCCAGACGCGTTTCGGTGAATACGCCGCGCTGCAAATCCTGCCCGCTCAGGTCCTGCTCACGTAAATCCGATTGCAGCCATATCACATTGACCAGCTTCGCGTCGCTCAGAATGGAAGTACGCAAGTCCATTTCCATCAGGGTGGCCTTGAAAAGGTCGGCCCCGGTAAAATCGGTGCGATCTGCAGTACATTGCACACAACTCATTTCCTGCGCTTGCGCATTGACAAGACTTGCGCCATCCAGCCTGCTGGCGTTAAGCACACATTCATGCAGGATGGAACCGTCAAAGCGGGCGCCTTTCATATTGCACTTTTGCCATTTCCCACGTGCAAGCATGGCGTGGCGCCAGTGCGTATTATTCATTTCGCACTTGTTAAAAAAAGCAGAATCTGCGTAACATTCGTTCAGGGATGCATCGTCAAAGCAGCAATCACTGAACAGGCATTCATCCAGGCGCGTTCCTTCCAGGTTCGATCCAGTGAAATCAACACTTTCAAACACCACGCCGGACAAGTCCCAGTTCCGGAAATTTCTGCCCGCCAGGGAAATGCGCATGATAGGCACTCCGTGATGGATCAACTCGCGCAATTGTTGATCCGACAGCGTCGAGCCGATAGCAACCGCATGCATATTCATGTCCGCACCTCACGCTTTGTCGGCTCAAGCTGAACTTCGCGCGTATAGTTGTTGTGTTGAAGCGTACGAGTATCAATATCGGCTTCACCCAGATCGGCACGAAAAAAATTCACTTTGCTGAAATTTGTCCTGATGAATCGAGATTTGCGGAAAATCGTTCCGGTCAGATTGGCAGCAGTAAAGTCGCTATCCGAAAATTGCGAACGCATAAAGACCCCATCCGGTGTTTCCAGACCGCGACACGTGGCCGATTCAAATATTGATTTTGAACAATCGGTATTGCGAATGGTAGCCAGTGTGAAATCCGGACGAACGAACCGGACGTTTCGCATGCTTCCATCACTGATCTGCGTTTCACTGAAGTCACAATCGACCATGGGTTTGTCAGTCGCCAGGGTAAAGGTACTCATCAGCGACTCGGCAAACGAAACACGCTCCATTTCACACAGCGCCAGCGCACAGCGAATCAGACTGCTATCGACAAAGCCGGTGTCGCTCAATCTGCATTCATACAGAGCGGACTTATGGAATGTGGCCTCCCTCGCTGCAACGTGTGTGAGTGTGCAATTGAGCAGTACACTTGACTCCAGCGCGGTACCTTTCATCATGACGTGGTCCAGTACCACATCCTTCAAGACACATTCACCAAGTGCGCTACGGCTCAGGTCGCAATATTCAAATCGGGATTCATCAAGTACGACTCTGTCAAACGTGCAGTCATTGAAACTGACCTTGTGAAAGTGCGTGCGCGATAGGTTTGCCAGCGTAAAACGACAATTTTCAAAGCGCGTGTTGCCGTATATACCATTATGCAGAGCAGATTCATCCATATTGCAATTGACAAAACGGGTATCTTTCATGTCGGCACGTGTCAATATCACGTGCAGCATATTGCAATTGTCAAATACCAGTCCGCTCAGGTCTGCACCGCTAAGATCCTTTCCTTCGAAGTCGCGATCGCTCTCCAGAATGCGCAAAACTTCCCCGCGCAGCGCCCGGGCCGCCGCCTCATCCAGCACAAATACGCCATCGCGATAGTGCGCAGACAGAATGTGGCCGCGTCGCTGCTGTCGTTCAATAATTTTCTGATTCGCGTCCGACGATTGGGCATCACGAATCTGCTGCATCAGCACATCCATCGCTTTAGGAGGAGCATCAACACGCGGCCTGGATATTTCGCGCCTGTGCATTTCTTCGATGTGCTTCGTTACGTCCTTCTCTCCAAGAAGTTCAGGCAACTCCTTGTCGCGTCCAGCAGAAAGTTTGAAGCGTTTCGCGGCTGTCCTGATGCGATTCAATTCTTCCCGGCGCTTGCGACTTTCTGCTTCGCGCTCCTTCTGACGGACTCGCAAGTTGCTCAAATCAGCCTGTGGACGCGGACCCGTGAACTCCGGCAAGTACTGGTCCGCATCCAGTCCGCTTTCCGTCAGTTCATTTCTTGCGTGTTGCGTCATGTAATGTTGCAACCGGAACTGCTTTTCCCACATTGCTCCGTTCAGATCAGGCCTGGGTATAAAACTGGCCGCTTCCAGATTCTCCGGTAACAACTGCGCGTCTTCATAGGCCAGCAGTGCAGACTCATCGCGGTCTTCACGCACCGTCATATAGTCACGATAATGCTCATGCGATTTGGGAGAGTACTTCCACTCCAAGGCACCCAACACATGGCGAATGTCCTCACCATCTTCGTACCAGGAGGGCAGTACGCCGTGAAAAACGAGCAGATATTGCTCCAGATGAGGTACGAGCCAAAGTGTGGTTGGCGCCAATTCAACATCGTGGATCTGCGGTAGGCTATCCTCGTCCTTTTGCAGCTCTACCAGACAACGAGCCTGCCACGTGGGAACAATTCCTTCCCAAACTGCCTTTTCCGGATGCATATTCCAGACCCGGAATTGCGTGTTATCGGGTAAACATGCGTCTGCCTTGAAAATCTGGTCTGGCTGAGCCGCGTTGAAAATACCCGGATCCATGTCAGGAAAAAACCCTGGCGCATCGGTTTGTTTCCACAATTCGGTGTAACTACCCACTTTCCCAAAACGCACCGGCCAGGCGATATTCTGCGCACCCAGGCCCGCTGGCTCAATGGGATCACGCAAGTTGCGGATTGGCGCAGTTGGAGACTCAACATTGGGCATATGGCGTACGCGTACTCCATTTACAACCTCCTCAACATTTCCCTTGCCCAAAGGATTATTCTCAAAGACGGGTCCGCCATATGCGTTCTCCCAGCCAATGCTCATCTGATCGAATGGTTGCGGCGCCGATACGCGCTCATCCAGAAAGTAGCGATCACCAAAAACATTGAGTTCCTTGGTATGTTCATTGACTTCTACCCTCACCCTGCAGCAGGTTTTGTCTTTTTGGTGTGCTGTATAAGCATTCCCGGAAACCAGGAACTCGGCGCGAGGTTTTGGAAACCCCAGATCCAGAATGCCGTCCGACCCCAGGTTTTCAGTTACGCATTGCCACATGGCTGGCTCACTCTGTAGCACAGGCTTTCCCTGTCGTACATCAACCAGGATAGAGGCAGACAATCCAATTTGTGTCTGGCCACGCCAGCGGTACGGGCGCACCTGCAAGCTCAAACAAAAAGGCTTGGAAATTCTCATGATCGCGAGTCCACCCGGTTTGACATGGCGCCCGCCTATAGCTCGAATCTGAAGAAATGCGGACGGGTAGTACTGCCAAGACTCATATTCACAGCTGAAAAGCCGACGCTGACTGCGTTCATCGCCGCTGCATTGCTGACCAGTTTTATCTGTGCTCCAACCATCTTGAGGCTGAGCACCTGCGACGAATCATATATGCCACCCGCGCCCAGTCGTAGAATCAGATTGGTTGTAGAGGATTCAGTTGCTGCTGATCGCAGCAAATGAGCTCCAATGGCAAATTTGATATCCTGAACATGGCGTACAGAGGGATTCACAGCCTGCATCACGGTAGTTTCGCGGGTCATACCACCTGCTTTGATCTTCACGTCATTCAAACCATAGGCTTCAAAATTACCGGAAGCTTTCACACTGTAATTCCCGCTAGCGTTCACTTTCAGGTTATCTCCCTTGAGGATCGCTGCACCTGCGCCCACGCGTTTAGCATAACTGCCGCTCACTGTCGTTTTCTCTCCGGCGCCGAAATTGCGAATCGTCGAGCCACTCACATTGTCGGTTTTATGTGCGTTGATCGTTCGAACCAGACCCTGGTTATAGGCATGCAGAGCTGGCTCACCACTAACCGTCAGGTTCTCGGAGCCACCTACGGTTTGCGTATTGGCACCGCTCACCGAGCGGGACTGACGCAGACTCACGCTATCACTTGAGTTTCCCGCTACACTGAAACGGTGACCACTCTCATGTTGATAAGTGCTGTCACCTGCCACACTCTTATTGAACAGACCTCCGTAGTTCCAGGTATGCGCACCAAGGATATTGGTAGACGACATGCCCCCCACATTATGGTTGCTATTATTCTTGACCGCCATCGCCATATCTTTCTGCGCGATCATGTTCATCAGTTCATTGCCAGGACTATCTTCAAACATGACCTGATTGGCCATATCGGGTGAACCATCCTTGCTGCGAGTGTGGAAGCCGCTTTTCGTGGCTTCATCAGGCAGATTCACAGGTGGCATATTTTCCGCGTTATAAACGCGTCCCACACAAAGTGGCCGGTCCGGATGACCGCCAATAAAGTCAACAATCACTTCTTCGTTTACCCGTGGGATCTGCAAACCTCCAAATCCACCTCCTGCCCATGGACTGGAAACGCGGAGCCAGCAGGAGCTCTCCTCGTTTTTCTGACCGTAGCGATCCCAATGAAACTGAACTTTGATACGACCGTACTGATCAGTCCATATGGATTCGCCCGCAGGCCCAACCACTCTTGCCGTCTGTGGACCGCGGGTATACGGGACCGGCGTGGTCGCCTCCTTGCGAAACTGCGTAGAAAAGGGAATGGCCTGAATACGAATATCGAGCATCGCGTCATCGGCAGATTCTGTCGGTGTGTGACTCGCACTTTCCGAATCCGAAACTGCAGTCTGCTCTTCATGTACGTTCTGCTCCTGACGCTGTGGCCGGCTGACGGTGTGATACGGGGCTTCAACAAAGTGATAATCTGCACGCGTAATCAGATACTTCCTGTTGTGTACAGTATTCGGGTGACGCCTCAACGAAAAAGTATGTCCGGGTGCGAGTGCCCGTGCATTACCCTGCGCAGTGACGGTATGTCGAGGCACCATCAGCGCCTGCATGCGTACTCGGGCGTAACGTTCGCCGTCCTCAAGTTCCGTGTAATTGCCCAAAGGTTCGTAACGTTCCAGATACAGGGCATTGGCGTCCGTCTGCCCAACATGCTGCTTTACATCCAGGCGTGCCTGCGGCTTGTTCAGGTCATACTCTGTCGCGGCAAAACCTGTCGAGGTCAGAGAGTGGCGCGGCTGCCAGATATGCAGATATTCCTCCAGCGGATTTACCAACGCCTGTCGACTGTTATACGGAATGTCTGCCATCCTGCTGATGCTTCGATGGGCGCCACTTTCATCCGCCAGCACAAGCGTGTGTCCGTCTGCTTTATGTTCAAACCAATAATAAATACCTTCATGCTCCATCAGCCGATTCAGAAAATTAAAATCGGTTTCGTCATATTGCACACAATACGTCCACTTTCGGTAGTTTTCTATGAGTCGAAGTTCAAAAGGGAAGTGATAGTTGCTCAATACTTCCCGCAGGATGTCCACAACGCTCTTATTCTGGAAGATCCGGTACTCACGCGTCTGGGTGGCGAACCAAAGCCAGGGACGCAGCACTGCTTCATATAGGTAATATCGCGGCGATTCGGCATCACGCCCCACCCGCTGCAGACACGTGATCACTCCATTCAAATATCTGGACTCTCCAGCCTGCGCTATTTCGACGGAAGACTGTGATCCCAACAAAGAATTGATGTCCAGCGATGCAGAACTGCTCACCATTCTTAGCGTAAATTCATACAGATCAGAGAGCATTTCCCTGCCGGAAAGAGAACGCATCATCAAACCCTCGGGTAGCCCATGCAAATGAAATATTCGATTCATTTTGTATGCTCGCTCCTAAGGTGCCAGAAACAGCACCGCAACGGTACCGGGAATGATTGAGAAGCCAATGGTATTGATCATGTTCTGTAGCCCAATGCAGCACAGGCGATTGGCAGGGGAACCGAAAAGAAACGTTGTGTAAGAATTCAGAAGCAGACGACGTGACGGGGCCACAACGGTATGCGACAGGACACCCGTCCCGACACCTGGAAAATCAGCCAGCGTAATGGGCGTTGTGGTCATCATGTTGTGTGCAAAGGCACCTGTGAACAGGATGGTTACTGCAATCGGAATGGCCATCATGGGCAGTCCGATGTCCGGATACGGAATGGGCAGCAGAGCCGGCGGAGTCAGACAGACATCCGGAAAGGCAAGATCCAGCCCCATCAGTTGCGTTGAACCCAGCATCGCTGTTCCTCCTTTTTTCTTTAAAGCAGCCTGTTGATCAAACCGGCAAGCAGAATATGAGCCGCATAGGGCTCAGTTGCGAAACCGTACTTTTTGAATTTGAAACCCGAAATATCAACACGGATGGCCTCCATATCTTCATGCACTGGCGCCCCCACAAGCCCGATAGCAGACATCCGCGTGGCCTTCGACGCCATTGTTGACGAGAGCCCATACAGATTGATATTGATCACTCCGTTCGATGTGTACGTAGCCGCCGTGCTGTTTTTCATCAGCTTGGCCTTGAAAGAAAAATCATGTTTTTCAGTATGTACCTGACAAGTGTGATCAAGCATGGATGGATTACTGAGGGAATGATTACCGCCGGCCTGCATCGTGATTCCGGTTCTGGCATTCAGCTGGGCATTGCCACCCCTGGCCGTCATGTCAACAGAACCGGCTTTCATGCTCAGATGTCCGCCTTTGGCTTCCTTGTAATAGTTACTGGCAACACTGCTGGATTCGGAACCATTGACAGTACGATTCACATGACTGGAAGCCGTGTGCGAATAATCAGTATCCACATTTCTGCTGCGACCACCGTTATAGTTCAGTGTTGCCTGACCGCCATTGACAGACCGTACCAGTCCACGCCCCATCGTCGTTTTCGCTGACCCGCCGACACTGTGCGTGCGGGTTCCATTTACAATCTCATTTGAAATACCCGTGATCGTGCGAGTGTGGTCAGCACCATTGGACTCAATTGACGCGCCTTTGAAAATATTGTCATCAGTCCCTCCAACGCTCATTGCGGTCGTGCCACCATGACTCCCGGTCTGCGACCCAATCACACTCAGATTTTCATTGTTCTTGACTAGTGTATCCAGGTCTTTTTCAGCGCCAAACGACAGTT
Organism: Pseudomonadota bacterium; assembly: GCA_023422555.1. Classification (GTDB taxonomy): domain Bacteria; phylum Pseudomonadota; class Gammaproteobacteria; order Burkholderiales; family Burkholderiaceae_B; genus Advenella. Next base: position 10,463 of record JAFAGQ010000209.1, on the reverse strand, counting down.
TCTCCTGCCCGGGGCGATCTTCAAAAAGCATATGATTGGCATTGTCTGGTCCACCTTCTTTGCTTCGAGTCTTGACGCCACTCTGCGTTGCATCGGCCGGCAGATTGATCGCAGGCATATTGCTCGCGTTATACACACGCCCCACAACAATCGGGCGATCCAGAAAACCACCCACGAAATTGACGACGACTTCGTCATTGACGCGAGGGATCTGCACCCCACCGAAACCACCACCCGCCCAAGGGCTCGATACACGAATCCAGCATGAGCTCTGATCATTGCGCATACCTTCACGATCCCAGTGAAACTGCACTTTGATGCGACCGTATTTATCGGTCCAGATTCTTTCACCCGCGGGTCCGGTCACGATCGCAGTCTGCGGACCTGCCGCTTTTGCAACCGGTGTAACACGTGGTGCGCGATACTGCACCGTGTCTGGAATGGCAGTAAAGTTAACGTCAATCCTGTGCTCCCATAAGGGAACACCGCCAGATGAAGTGCCAGGCGCCTCTTTCAGATAAAACTGAGTCTGCACCACAAGATATTTTCTGTTCTGCGCCTGTTCAGGATGATTTTTCAGACAGAATACCGCGCCGGCCGCCAGCCCTGTATGATCGGCATGCCCGATAACGCACTCGTTATCCACAGCCATCGCCTCCAATCCCACACGGGCATAATGGTCGCCATCCTCCGGCTCAGCGTAACCGCCAATAGGATCGTAGATTTCAAGATCCCGTCCGGCAAGACTCTGAGTTCTCCGCTGTACATCCAGACTGGCATTGGGCTTATTGAAATCAAAGTCCACTGTGGCATAGGCAGAGGGTTTGATACGTCGCGAAGGCTTCCACTCATCGATATGGGCAACCCGGGAACGTACCAGCCTGTCTGGAGAGATATACGGAATATCGCTGCCCTCTTCTATTGGTTGGTGGGATGATGCGTCGTCTGCGAGCACGAGTGTATGCTTACCTTCATCATGACGGAACCAATAATAAATACCCTCCATTTCCATGAGACGACTGATAAAGTGGAAATCGGACTCACGAAACTGCACGCAGTATTGCCACTTGCGATAAGATTCCAGCAATGAATAATCCACCTCAAAGGGATACTTCGCAAGAACCTGCCGGATAATCGCCAGCGCGCTCTGGTCCTGAAAAATTCGGCAATCTGACGTCTGGCTCAAGTACCATAGCCATGGGTGTAGCGTGAAGCGGTAGATGTAATAGGACGAAGTCTGACTTTCTTTGCCCATGAACTGAGCATCGGTAATAAGGCCGCTGATATGCCGCGCACCCGCGTCTGTTCTGATTGTTACTGTCAACGGACTACCCAGCAACGACTCCATATCCTCGCCGGGATTATCAGTTACGAGATCTACCGTGTATTCAAACAGTGTCGATAGTGATTCCTGGCCTTGCAACTGCCGGAATAAAAAGTGCGACGGCCCCTTGATAGTCGCAGCCTGTATTATTCTTTCCATGTTTGTGATGGCGTAAGCGCGCTCTTACAGTGCGCAGCCTTCCTCTTAGATTCTGTTCTGCCAGCCACCTGACGTTATGCGTTGAATCAATCCAGTGTATTGGTCTTGTTTTTCAATACAATGACGTGTAATAACGCGCCAGTAGGTAACAGCTACATCTGGCTGCTTAGTGGAAAGAAAGTGTCATAAAAAGGCAAACAAACGATCGCTAGTCGAGCTCGATTACGACCACTTTCGTGTCTTTTAGATAGCGAATATTGTCAACCAAGGCATACAATAGAGAAAATCCATTAACAGGCAAGACGAATTTTTAACAAAACCTTTCTGCATGGTATTGAAGGAAAATATGATGAACATACCTGGATCAGCTTCGTGACGGAATGAAAGCCTTAATCAAGATCGGACACTTCATTTCTTTGATTGCTGCAATCTATTGCATCGGTCTCGCTATATTTGCTTACCGGTATGCTGGGAGCTATCTAGCGGTGGGGGTTTGCCTGTTTACAGCGGTCATATGTAGTGTTGTCTTCTGGAAATTTCATCTCCCCGAACTGAAGCGTACGAGTTTAGTCAAGAAATTGAAAAAAACAGGTGTGCCAGGCACCGGAACGATTCTGGAAGCCACGCAAACCAATAAATTTCAGAACTTGCAGCCCGAATTCAAATTTCGAATCGCCTACTCGAATCCGAAAGATAACAGCGAGATGGTTGCAACAACTCGGGATTATGTTGAACCCCAAAACTACGATATCTTAAAACCAGGCGCGACTGTTCCAATATTGATTAATCCGCGAAGTCCGGAACAGCTCATATTGTCGAAATGAATATAAATACGCCCAAAGCGAAAGTGCTAAAAGGATTCGGCTCGGCTGGCGTACTTGAAGTGATAGAGGATGCCGACGGTGGAAAATTTCGTGCGGTATATACCGTGCGATTTAGCGATGCGGTTTATGTACTACATTGTTTTCAAAAGAAATCGACCAAGGGCATTGCCACACCACGACCCGATCTGAACGTCATCAGTACAAGACTAAAAGCCCTTCAGGCCCATCTCTTAGGAGAGAAAAAATGATCAAAATCGAAAAAAGCAGTGGCAATGTGTATGCTGACATTGCGGCAAAAGACGCCGATGAGATGTTCATCAAAGCCCAGCTGGCAGCTAAAATTGGAGAAATCATCCGATCCCGTGATTGGACGCAACAGCAGGCAGCAAAAGCGCTAGGCTTAACTCAACCAAAACTATCCAACCTATTGCGCGGCCAGTTTCGCGGAATTAGCGAAGCGAAAATGCTCGCGTGCCTGGTACTACTCGGTCGGGAAGTACAAATTGTTATTGGGCCGGAGCAGACCCCAGATGCTGCCGGACATCTTGAAGTGCTTTGCGTAGCGTGAATCGCGACATCCATTACGCAGCAAGCAATAAGCGGTCCGGGAGTCTAGCCCTTATTCTTATTCTTTTTATCTTTACCGGACCATAACCGTGCACGACGGTCTTGCAGATACCACCTAACCAACAAAAAAATCACTACGATAAGAGGCGCAATAAACGGCAAAAGTCCCATCAAGGTTGCCTGGAGATTCATTCTCCATACGTAGTCTCCACCAAAGAATTCAATCACTGAACGAGGCATTTCAATAATCGCCTAAATAGTATTGAAGATAATCAGGGGCAAGCATCCAGATAGAATAACCCCCTTGCAAAAATCGCAGCCCACAATGAGCAACGCTTTATTCATCAATGACGAAGCGGCCAAATCACACTGTCTGTACCAATTCATTTAGAACACGGTCAATGATAAGGTTCTGTCTGCGATTCTTTCGAGTGACCGCAGCAATGCTCACGAAATAGTGATATGTTTCAGGGACGAGGGCCGTCATCATACCCTTATCAACCCATTGTTGCGCGTAATGGTCGGGGAGAAAACCCACATATTGTCCTGTCAGTATCAGGAATGCAATGCCTTCCCGATCCGATGCGCGAGCCGCATCGGCTAGCGGCTGGTGCAGTTCGATTGCTTCAGGGCTCAGTCGATAGCCGGGTATGACGGCCGGAATACCTTTTAAATCTCTCACGGTCAGATCTTGCGCTTTATCGAAAAGCGGATGTGTTCGGCTGCAATACAACTGTGATTTTTCGTCATACAGGATATGGTATTCCAATCCCCTTAATCGGTTAATAAGCGGAAACGCCCCCATATGCAGATGACCATCGAGTAATCGTCGTTCAATTTCTCCGGGAGGGCTCATACTGATATTGATCCGGACTTCCTGGCTTTGCTGGCGTACCTTTGCTAATGCATGTGTAATTCGCATGTGCGGCTGAGTTACCAGGTTGTTCATCAGGCCAATATTCAATTCTCCACGCAGACGATCATGAAGCTGATTAACCTCGCGTCTGAAGTCCTCGATGGAGGCCAGCATGGATTCGCTGGCACGCAAGACCTCACGCCCCTCATCTGTCAATGCAAAACCTGCGCGGCCCCGCTGGCACAGGCGCATCCCAAGGCGCTGCTCCAGATCGCTCATATGCAGACTAATTGCTGACCTGGTTATACCTAAAGTGCTTTCTGCGGCTGTGAAACTGCCGCATTCTGCCACCGTTCGAAAAACTCGAATCAATCGCAGATCAAAGTCTGAAACGGGGGCCAGAGGTTTGTTCATTACGTGAGTATTTTCAAATGTATATAACATTAAAATTGTATTTTATTTATCTAACTTTAGGTGGACAATAGCCCAAATGAGCACTTTATTCGAGGAGAAAATAATGACGGATCTAAGCCACGTTCCGACTGCAGTCAGAAGTGATCTGAATTTGCAGGCCCACTGGATGCCGTTCAGTGCAAATCGCGCATTTCATCAGGACCCGCGCCTGATCGTAGGGGCCGAAGGCAATTACCTGGTGGATGATAAAGGCCGGAAGATATTTGACAGCCTCTCTGGTTTGTGGTGTTGTGGAGCTGGCCACAATCGTGCTGAAATCCAGAAAGCAGTCAGTCAGCAACTTGGAACCCTTGATTACGCCCCCGCGTTCCAGTTTGGGCACCCGCTGTCATTCCAATTGGCTGAGAAAATCGCCGATTTGATGCCGGAAAACCTGAATCATGTTTTCTTTACAAATTCTGGCTCGGAAGCCGCCGACACTTCCCTGAAGCTCGCGCGCGCGTACTGGCGCCTGAAAGGGCAGCCTTCCAAAACCAAACTGATCGGACGTGCGCGCGGCTATCACGGTGTCAATATGGGCGGCACCAGCGTAGGCGGTATTGGCGGCAATCGAAAAGTTTTCGGCCAATTGATGGATGCTGACCACTTGCCTCATACCTTGCAGGCAGACCAGGCCTTTACCAAAGGCCAGAGTGAAACGGGAGGCGAACAATTGGCCAATGAGCTGCTGAGGCTGATTGAATTGCATGACGCCTCCAATATTGCAGCCGTGATTGTCGAACCAATGGCGGGGTCTGCCGGCGTGATTGTGCCACCCAAAGGGTATTTACAACGGTTACGGCAAATCTGCGATCAGCACAGCATATTGCTGATCTTTGACGAGGTCATTACCGCTTTTGGCCGCCTGGGCAAGCGTACCGGCGCGGAGTATTTCGGCGTTACTCCCGATATCATGAACATTGCCAAACAGGTCACCAACGGCGCCGTGCCTTTGGGCGCCGTCGTCAGTTCCAGTGAAATCTACAACTGCTTTATGTCGCAGAATGCACCTGCACATGCGGTAGAGTTCACCCATGGCTATACATATTCTGCTCACCCAGTCGCCTGCGCGGCTGGACTCGCGGCGCTGGATTTGCTGGCGAAAAATGATCTGATTGAGAAGTCTGCTCAACTGGCGCCGGCTTTTGAGAAAGCGCTGCATGGTCTCAAAGGCGTTAACCATATCATTGATATTCGCAATTGTGGTCTGGCGGGTGCCCTTCAACTTGCTCCACGCGACGGGGACCCTGCCATTCGCGCTTATGAAGCGGGCCTTAAACTATGGGAAAAAGGTTTCTATGTGAGATTTGGTGGTGACACATTACAATTCGGCCCAACGTTTACCTCAACCGCACAGGAACTGGATCGGCTTTTTGATGCCGTTGGCGAAGCACTCCACAGTGTCGACTAGTCGAAGATTCACTTGAATCGACCAAGGCGGTGCAGATTAGTCTGCGCCGCCCTTCACGTTTGAGCCAGGCCAAAGAAGAAAAGCCCTTAAGTAAAGCGATTTACCTTGAAGTGCTATGCGTAGCTTGAATCGCGTTTACCCCAACTTTCATTGTGCTTTCTATAATTTGAGCACAAACCGTGTTTCGTCCTTTGGGTCGACAAGTATCAAGGTCTGTTTGGAGGGTTGCAGTGTCGATAACAAATGAAAGGGAATGGCCTGTTCAATCTCTCCGACAATATCCGGCTTCCCATTGTAAGAATATTTCACTTGTATCCTGAGGACCGGCCTTTGGTTGATGTACTTCGCGGTATCGTTGACCGAAACAATCAAGGCTTTGACTTCTGTGCCTACTTTGTCCAGTCTCTCGATCAGATTCTCTGTACGCACGATGGGGTTAATAAGAAAGACAAATATGCCGGCAAAAAACAACCACATCACAATTGTGACGGCAAGCTGAATGTAGTCCTTAGCGTAGATCAGCCAGCCACACCAGGCAATACCAGTAAGTAATACAAAAATAAACAGATACTTAACCCATTTCATAGCGCTTAAGCCTGTCTCTTTTGAACGACTGACACAAATCTAATCCGTTTTCAATCGCAAGGAACTCGCTTACTGAGACAGATGCTTGACCGTTAAAGCAATGAAACCCAACTGATCATTGCGCACCTTTGTTTCGTTGCCAGGCTTGTAAGGTGTCGTGACGTATACCCGAAGCAGATCAGATTTATGCTGAGTGACACAATCCCGATCCATCAATTTCAGATCTTTTCCGCCCGGCTTTTGTGCACGGACAACCGATCCGCAGATCAACTCAATTCCATCAGCCTTCAACTGCGTGACACTCATTGGTTCTGTCGTGTAACCCTCTCCCAGCGCTTTGGTGCCCTCTTTGAAATTGTTTGCCATCAGCTCAGCCACTGCTTTTTGTGCAGCCGGCGTTATACCCTCGGCAGATGATGATTGATCAGAGGAAGGAATAATCGTAACCGTAGCGCGTCCTACCGGGCCACCATAAAAGACAGTTGCGCGACTGTCAGTCAGTTCTGAGTGTTTTGGCTTCATATCCATTTCATCGGCGGGAAATTTATCGCGATAATCGGAAGGAGATGCGGCAGCTATTTGAATAGTGGCCAAAAACAATAGAATCGTACGCATTGAATTTTCCTTTGTAATGATTATTCAAAACCTTGCAAAGCAACTACTTAATGCTTTGACGCAAAACCGGTAGAACGTGGCCAGATAAGATCAATGCGATGAACGCCACCACCAGCATTTTCAAAAAGCCCCTCCGGCATTATATTATTTATCGTAGATATGCCAAATGCAATTATCGGCGTAGTGGCGCCCCGCCCAGTATGATCGGCGTACAGATTTCTGTAAGTTGATACTTGATATTGCAGTTGTAAATGCACAAAGAAAAGCTGCCGTCGGAATTCGGCAGCATATTTGCATTGAGCAAGTGAGCAAGTCAATCGCGTTCAGCGGTCATTAAGTATGGCTGTTAGTTCAATACTTATAACTTACGGTTGCCATGAAATTGCGCGGTGCACCCCAGGCGCCCTGGCTGTAAGACCCGATCTGTAGATAGTATTTTTTGTTCAACAGGTTGTTCATATTCAACTGCACAGATACGCGATCGTTGAACTGATAACGGGCCATCAGATCAACCAGCGCATAGGATTCCTGCGATACCTTTTCCTTGCCATTAGGTCCCGTGGCAAGTGTGTACACATCGCTTTGCCAGTTGACACCACCACCAACGGTGAGTCCATGCAACGAACCCTTGAATGTGTAGGTCGTAAACAGCTTGATCATGGTTCTCGGCTGGTTGGTCTGAATCGCATTGCGTTCGGCATCATGTGCAGTCCAGTGCGTCATGCCCGCCATCACATTCCAGCCTTCCAGAGGTTCACCGGAAATTTCCAGATCGTAGCCCCGACTGCGTGTCCCTTTTGCTGCGTAATATGCCTGGTTGGTTGTTCCCGGAACCAGATACCCCACATCCTGTTGTGCCAGATTGTCCTGATCAATCTGAAACAGCGCCGCACTGGCATTCAGGCGACCCTCAAGGAAACTGCCTTTGAGCCCGACTTCGTAACTGTTGCCTTCCAACGGATCCAGCCAGCCGCCATCACGATCCTGATATTCCTGCGGGTTGAAGATACTGGTATAGCTCGCGTAAGCGGTCAGATTATCATTCAGGTCATAAAGAATACCGGCATAAGGCGTGAATGCATTCTTCCTGAAACTGAATGGAGAGGCTCCCTCCGTTTCCCTTTTCCACTGGCTGTAGCGCCCGCCCAGAATCACGTGAAGCGAATCGGTCAGATTCAGGCGTGCTGCAGCATACACACCTGTTTGTCGGGTGCGGGTATCCATGGAAACCGATTCCTCTCCCCACACAGGCTCGGGATAAGATCCATCCCAATCATAAAAGTTGCCGATAGGTGCAACGTTTGATGATTCCTGGCTATAGAACAGCGCTTTTTGGCGGCTATGACTTGCCCCGAATACCAGCTCATGTTTGCGTCCAAACAGTTCTATCGGTCCGGAAACTTTAACGTCAGCACTATTTTGCGTCCGACCGCCATAGTAACGAGCAGGACTGGGATTCATACCGAGCCCTGTTTCTCTGTCCGGCCAGCCGGTGATGTAAAGCAGTTTTTCATCTGCTTCATTTTTGCTGTGATTGAGCATTGCATCAACGCGCCAGCCATTATCGAATTTATGTTCGAGATTGAGGAATGCGCCTTGTGTGGTTGACGCCCATTTACTCCAGTCTGTGCCGATATTGAGTCCGCGATCCCAATCCGTACGGCTGCCATCCGCATACCACAAGGGGAAGCCACCCCAGGAGCTGCCTTTTGGTGAATTATCCTGATATTGATATCCCAAACGTAATATCGTGCTATCGGTCAGATCCGCTTCAATCGTGCCGTAAAAAATGGATTTGCGATTGCTGTACCTATCCAGATAGGAATGCCCCTGCTGATGCGCTCCGACAATCCGCCCCCTGATTCTGCCATCTTCGGTCAGTGGTGTCTGCAGATCCGCCGATGCACGGTAGGTATCATGTGAACCGGCACCCAATGACAAATCGGCCTTGAAATCTTTGCTCCAGGCTCGCTTACGCACCAGATTCACTGCTGCCGATGGGTTTCCCGCACCCGTCATGAGTCCGGTTGCACCACGTACGACTTCGACGCGATCGTAAATAATCGGATCAATGGCCGACTCGCCCGCGGCCCAGCCATTGCCACCCGTGATGGTGGTTGGAATGCCATCATATAGATAGGTGTCGATGGAAAAGCCGCGAGAATTGAAGCTGTATCTCTCAGTGTCCTGGTTCTGCAGCGAAATGCCCGGCGTGTTTAAAAGGACGTCTTTGACGGACTGCATATTCTGATCTTCAATCCGCTGACGCGTTACCACCGTGACAGACTGCGGCGTTTCACGTGGGGAGAGCGCCAGGCCGGTACTTGCCCGTGTGATCCTGGGCGTATAGCTTGCGGTGCCTTCTGTGGTCACCTCATCCGCATCGGATGTCGCTTCGATTGCCTGCAGCGTAGCCACTGGAGCGGCCTGCGGGGACGATTGCACCGGATTCTGAACGGTCTGTGCAAAGGCATTCCCTTGAAACGCCAGCGCGCCAACTACCAATCTTCCAAGCAGCCTCAGGCTGTTCTGCCCCCGATGACTTTGCGTTAAAGGACAAGGGCGTGGCTGCTCCGACATAAAACCGTTCTCCAGACAGAAAAATATTGCAATTGATGTCAAAGAACGGGAGTTTAATGCAAATCATTCGCATTACATAAATAAATTGCATTTGTAATTGTAATATTTGGTACACATGTGATCGCCACTACCGCACGTCATGCCGGCGCTGCTGGCGTCCGATTCGCTGGGATGTTTACTGACCGGCTGCTTATCGAAGGTTTGAGAACTGGCAGGCTGATTATCGATGGCCTGAACATCGAGGACCTGAACACCGATGGCCCGAATAGCCTTGGCCTGATTACTTAATCGCCCGCTGAAAATCCTTAACCTGAATATTGTTTTCCAGCGAAGCATCCACGGCAATATCGAAGACGACGCGATCGGCGCGATGCCAGGCCGTGAACCATTCGAGGGGCTGCCCATGCTGATCGTAATAACACGCCTGCAATTGCAACAGGGCGTCGTTTTTTTTCACTTTCAGCTGACTGGCCAGCGTTTTGGTGCAAGGCACCGTCTGTATCTGGTTACGCCCCTGCTGGGGTTGCCGCCCAAACCGCGCTTCAAGCGCACGGTGCAATGATTTATTTGTCAGGTCATCTGTGCTTAGGGAGGCAAACTCCTGTGGCAGCCAGGTCTTCACAAATGAAATGGGCTCATCATTGATGCAGCGCAGCCGTTCAAGCACCAGTCCATTGACTGCACCATAGAACGCGGCCACCTCAGCGGGAAATTCACTCTCTTCAAGCCGTATCACTGTTGTTGTGAGCACCGTGCCTTCGCGTTCCAGCTGCACGTGCAGACTAAGGGAGTTTTGCAGATTGCGACGGTGCTTGAAGCGGGAGGCAACCACCGAGGCGCGTCCGGCCTGCTTGAGAATATATCCGTCATCGACGAGCAGGGCCAGTGCCTGCCGGACCACGCTGCGCGAGACATCAAAATGCTCGCACAGCGCATTTTCGCTGGGAATCGGGCTTCCCGGCGGAAGTCGGCTTTCTGAAATCGCCGTTTTCAGGCTGTCAGCGATCTGGCGGTATAACGCCTCTTTACCCTTTTTGTTTTGATCGATTTTTTTCAGATAAAGCACGATGTTCCCGCCAAAATATAAAC
>JAFAGQ010000340.1 GCA_023422555.1 Pseudomonadota bacterium | reverse complement strand
GTTATAAGTTTTTGATTTTAAATATATAAATCGCACTGTTTTTTCTTATGAAAAAATTTTGATTCTTCATAACGGATTAATAGTTTTTTTGCAATGAAGTTTTCCCCAAAGTTATCCACAGGCTGCTTGGCGAATCTGAAGAAGTAGTGTCCCCGAGTGCCTTTATGCCAGATACCTGTGAAACTACTTTAAGTATCGTCACTAAGTTGTAACTTAAAGGTAATACTCAGGTTTGCTTCAATCATCATCCGTTCTTCTCATTTCAGGAAATAAGTGTGCAAGTCAGCTGGATTCGTGTCGTGTTGGATATCCCTCGACAAGAGGCATTCGACTATCGATGTGAACATCCCGTGCAGGTAGGGCAGCGAGTGATCGTTCCCTTCGGGGCGCGCCAGCTTGTCGGCGTGGTCGTCGAACTGCTTGCAGCGCCATCACTTGAGCCCGAGCACATCAAAAATGTCGATCAGGTCCTGGATGATCTTCCTCCTTTTTCTGCAGACTGGCTGGCGATGGCGCAATTTGCCTCACGCTATTATCAGCGTTCCCTGGGCGAGGTGGTACTGCCCGTTCTGCCGAATGGGCTGCGTAAGCCGGCAGCTTACCTGGGCAAACGGGCTGCAGGCGGGCCGGTAGCCAGAGCGGATCGTAAGAAAAGAGCTGCGCCCCCCTCACCGGCGTCCGAGTGCATTGACCTGAATGCCGAACAGCAGGCTGCGGTGCAGAGCATCAGCCAGGCGAGAGGGTATTCGCCCTTTCTACTACATGGCGTCACTGGTAGTGGCAAAACAGAGGTTTATCTGCACGCCGCTATGCCCGTACTTGCTCGCGGGCAGCAAATCCTGATGCTGGTGCCCGAGATCAACCTGACTCCGCAACTGGAAACCGCCGTTCGCGCACGTTTCTCGGGAATCGTCGAGCCAGAGCAGATCGCAGTGTTTCACAGCGCACTTGCCGATGGCGAAAGACTGAAAACCTGGGCCGATGCACAACGCGGAAAATTGCGTGTGTTGCTGGGGACACGCATGGCGATTTTTGCGCCCCTGGAAAATCCTGGTCTCATCATCGTGGACGAAGAACACGACGCCTCGTACAAACAGCAAGAGGGTCTGCGCTACTCGGCTCGTGATCTGGCCGTCTGGCGGGCGCATCAGGCCGGCATACCGTTAGTGCTGGGCTCGGCTACGCCATCACTGGAAACCTGGCAGCACGCCCTGAGCGGACGCTATACGCGCCTGACGCTGGGGCAAAGAGCCAGAACCCGTTATCTTCCCGCCCTGCGGCTGGTCGATACGCGCAAGGCAAAGCTTGTTCAGGGCTTTGAGCCGGGTGTACTGGACGCCATTCGGTCGCGTCTGGAGCGCGGCGAGCAGTCCATGGTATTTCTCAATCGTCGGGGCTATGCGCCTGTCATGCATTGCGCAGCCTGCGGATGGGTCAGCCAGTGCCCGCGCTGTTCGGTTCACACTGTATTGCATCGCAAACCGGCAGGCGGTTACCAGCTGCATTGTCATCACTGCGGATTCCAGAATCGGGTGCCGTCTATCTGCCCTGATTGCGGTAATCAGGACCTGCAGCCGCTGGGTCGTGGCACCCAGCGTGTAGAAGAGTTTCTGCAGGACACGTTCCCTTCGGCGCGTATTCAGCGGATCGATGCCGACAGCACGCGTCTGAAGGGCAGCGCTTCCCGTCTTTTCGAAGAGGTGCACACGGGCAATGTCGATATCCTGGTGGGTACTCAAATGGTGGCCAAGGGGCATGATTTCCGCCGACTGGGACTGGTTGCCGTGCTCAATGCCGATTCCATGCTTTTTTCAGCTGACTTTCGCGCACCCGAGCGCCTGTTTGCACAACTGCTTCAGGTGGCTGGCCGGGCAGGGCGCCACGCCGAAGGCGGAGAGGTGCTGATCCAGACCGGTTATCCTGACCATACTGTCTATCAGACTTTGCTCAGAAATGATTTCCCTGCCTTTGCGGATGATCTGCTACAGGAGCGCCGGGACACGGGTCTGCCTCCGTTCAGCTTTCAGACCCTGATTACTGCGGAAGCCAAAAGCGTGCAGCTCGCACTGGCGTTTCTCCAGGAAATCCGGCAGCGCGCAGAAGATTTTCTCGCGCCCGAAGGTCAGAGCGCAACGCAGGATATCACCCTTTATGACCCCGTACCCTTGCGCATTCTGCGAGTGGCGCACGTGGAGCGGGCGCAATTGCTGGTGGAATCCTCCTCCAGACCGGCCTTGCAGCAATTCCTGCAGCAATGGCTGCCGCAGGTACAAGTGATCGGGCAAAAACAGCGCATGCGTTATTTCATCGAAGTTGACCCCCTGGAAATCTGAAGAATATGAGTGATGCCCTGCTATCGATGAATGCTGCGCAGCGCGAGGCAGTGCTGTATCTGAACGGACCATGTCTGGTACTGGCGGGGGCAGGCAGTGGCAAGACGCGCGTCATCACGCAGAAAATTGCCTATCTGATCAATGAGTGCGGCTACGATGCCAAAGGGATCATTGCGCTGACCTTTACCAACAAGGCGGCAAAAGAAATGGCCGAACGCATTCAGCACAGCGTGGAGAAAAGACGGCTTAAAGGGCTCACCATCAGTACCTTCCATGCCCTGGGTGTCCGCTTTCTCAGAGAAGAAGCAGCGCATGCAGGCCTGAAGCCCGGTTTTTCCATCCTGGACTCAACCGATACCCTGGGGGTCATTCAGGAACTGCTGGCAACCACTGACAAAGGACGCCTGCGTAGTGTGCAGCAGCAGATCTCGCTGTGGAAAAATGCACTTGTCACACCCGATGACGCCGAGAAAATTGCGCAGACACCCGACGAAATGGACGCGGCACGTGTTTACCGAAGCTACGATGCGACTTTGCGGGCCTATCAGTCTGTAGACTTTGATGATCTGATTGTCATGCCCGCCGCTTTGATGGCAAACAATGCCGAAGTGCGCGAGCGCTGGCAGCGCCGCTGTCGCTATATGCTGATCGATGAATACCAGGATACCAATGTCTGTCAGTATCAATGGGTGCGTTCACTCACCGGCCTGCGCGACATGTTTACCGCAGTGGGTGATGACGACCAGGCCATTTATGCCTGGCGCGGTGCCACCATAGAAAACCTGGCCAAACTCCCTCAGGATTATCCGGCGCTGCGCATCATCAAGCTCGAACAAAACTATCGTTCCGTGGCAACGGTGCTCGACGCTGCCAACCAGGTGATCAGTCGAAATCCCAATCTGTTCGGAAAGAAACTCTGGTCCACTCTGGGCAAGGGCGAGCCCATACAGGTTGTGGTCATGGATAACGAAGAGGCCGAAGCAGAGTCTGTCGGTATGCGCATCTCCGCCTCCCGCTTTGAGCGAAATGCCCGCTGGAAAGATTACGCAGTGCTGTACCGCGGGAATCATCAGGGCCGGCTTTTTGAGCAGACCTTTCGGGAGCTGCGTATTCCCTATGTGATTGCGGGCGGGCAAAGCTTTTTTGACAAGGCAGAAATTCGTGACATCATTGCTTATCTACGAATCATTGCCAACGAAGAAGATGATCCCGCGTTCATTCGTGCGGTCACTACGCCCAGGCGTGGTATCGGTCAGGCAAGCCTCACTGCGCTGGGTGATACCGCTACGCAACTTCAGTGTTCGCTGTTCGATGCCGTACATGATGAACTGGCGGCTACACGCATTGCCGCCCGCCAGCTTGAACCCCTGAAAGTCTTTGTTGATTACATTCGCAATATGCAGTGGCGCGCAGGGCGAGGACGGACCGACGGCAAAGCCGCCACGCCCGCTGAAGGTGCGTCTGAACTGCTCGACGAATTGATGAAATACATCGATTACGAACGCTATCTGTATGACACGCAAGAAGAGCGGGCGGCCCAGTCACGCTGGCAGAACGTCTTGGAACTGGTCAACTGGCTCAAGCGCAAGGCGCAGGAAGACGGACTCACTCTGGCACAGCTGGTCCAGCATATTGCGCTGATCACCATGCTGGAGCGAAGCGAAGATGATGAAGATCCTGACGCCGTTCGGCTGACAACCATCCATGCTTCCAAAGGACTTGAGTATCCCTATGTCCATATGGTGGGTGTCGAAGAAGGGTTGCTGCCTCACTTTGGAAAGGACGATGAGTACGGAGATGCGAACAAGGATGCCGAGGCGCTGGACGTTCGCATTCAGGAAGAGCGCCGCCTCATGTATGTTGGCATCACCAGAGCACAATTTCATTTGACATTGACCTGGTGCAAGAAGCGGCGCAAGGCCCGTGAGGACCTGATTCGCGAACCATCGCGGTTCATCAGCGAAATGGGGCTGGAAAGCGGCCTGAAAACCGTTGTTGATCCGTTCAGCGGCATGACGCCCAAGGAACGTCTGGTCCGACTCAAAGAGATGCTGCAGAAAAAAGGGTAGAATGTAAGCCCGGCAGCGCTGCCAGTTGAATATATTGCACCTGAAATAACGGGTGCGCCCAGACTTATTTCTTACGGAGAAGCAGTAATCATGACACAGCGGAAGGCCCCACTGGCCAATATCAGGGTACTTGATCTGACGCGCGTGCTGGCAGGTCCCTGGTGCACGCAGAATCTGGCGGACCTTGGCGC
>JAFAGQ010000166.1 GCA_023422555.1 Pseudomonadota bacterium | reverse complement strand
GACACCTGATGCCCGTCGCTGGTGTCGGGCATGGGCAGAAACGCCAGCACATGCTGGCCGGAGAACCACTGATAGGCCGTATTCAGATGCGGCTTTTCACAAGTCAGGTGCGTCACCAGACCCTTGTCGCCGTAATCCTTGCGGTGATGCGTCATGCGTGCCGCCGCGCGAAGTGCCGAATTGGCACCGTCAGCGCCAATAAACAGCGGCGCCTGCAGCGTTTTGCCACCCGTCGTTGTAATCTGCCCTTCCTGCCAGGACTTCATGGTGTCGTCGACCCACGGCACACCGTAGATCGTGAGCGCCTGATACAGCGCGCGTTCGATTTCGCCCGACTCCACAATCCAAGCCAGATGCGGTTTCGCAGCCTGCCAGGCATCCAGTACCACCTGCCCGCCCTGGTCGCCATTCACCTGCATGGCATCGACAGCAGTAATCCGCTCCTGCGGTATCGCATCCCAGATACCCAGCGACGCCAGAAACGACTGGCTTGCCTCGGAAATCGCATAGACCCGAGGATCATAGTGTTCGTGCTTTGCCGGTGCCGGCACACGTCTGGGCGCAAGCAGCGCCACATTGACACGGTTTCGTGCCAGTGCCAGTGCACTGGCCATGCCGACAATACCGGCACCGCAGACAATCACTTCGTGTTTCATCGCGCCTCCGGAGCTCCTGCACCACGTGGCCAGAGAATCCAGACCTGTCCGGTCTGTTTCATGCGGCCGGCAAGCTCACCCGCCGCATCACCCGAACCCCAGAAAAAGTCAGTGCGGGCCACGCCCTTGATGGCGGCACCCGTATCCTGAGCAAAGACCACGCGCTGCATAGGCTGACTGGAATGCGGCCGGGTAGTGGACAGGTAAATCGGGCTGCCAAGAGGAACATAGTTGGGATCCACCGCAACCGTTCTTTCGGCCACCAGCGGAATGCCGTAGGCGCCTTTAGGTCCGGCAGCGTCATCAGCCAGGGCCTCTTCACGGAAGAAAACCATGGCCTGGTTGGCGTTGAGCATTTCATTCACGCGATCCGGATGCGACTTTGCCCAGGCCTTGATATTTTGCATATTGGCCTGTGCCAGCGGCAGTTCTCCGCGGTCAGCCAGCCATTTTCCGATGGACGTATAAGGGCGGCCGTTATGATTGGCGTAAGCCAGACGAATCGTGCTGCCATCGTCCAGCTGCACTCGGCCCGAACCCTGCACCTGCAGGAAGAAGGCTTCGACGGGGTCATTGAGCCACACGATAACCGGCGGCTTCTCATCGCGCTGCGCAATCTCGGCGCGCGTATCGTAAGGCACCACTGATTTGCCGGACAGTTTGCCGCGAATGCGTTTACCAGCCAGTTCCGGATACTGATGCCCCAGATCAATCGTCAGCAGATCGTCTGGCGTGGCATACATGGGCCATTGATACTCACCACCCTGTGAACGGGAACCATGTACCACCGGCTCGTAATAGCCCGTGACGGTATTGGTGGTTTTGCCATTCTCACTGACCTGCCATGGCTGCAGATGCTGTTCCAGAAAACCTTTGACTGCGCCTGCATCATCACTGCGAGGGTCAATGCCCGACTGGGCAGCGGCCTGACACACCGGCTGCCAGACAGCAGGTGTGGCGCGCGCGGGCATGGCTTTGGAACCACTGACTGGCCGCATCAGGCCTCGGCAGTTGTTATAAAAGGTGAGCCAAAGGTTATGTGCATCATCCTGGTTCCAGCCCGGCAACGCCGCCCAGGAAACCTGCTGATACTGACCGGCCAGCGGACGGGCCGGCGTAGGAACAAATGCCGATCGGTCAGGAACGGTCAGCGCATCGGTCATGGAAAACGACGGCGATGTCGCAGCCGGTCCGCCCGACTCCTGGCTTGCACAGCCAGCCAGCAAAACAATCGCAGCCGCGCCCACAGGAAGCAATCGCTTCAGGTTTGCTCGAATTCTCATATGTCATTACCCACATCGATGATAAAAGAAGGGAACAAAAACCGGTCAGACAGCACCGCCCTGTCGGGTCAGTGCAGCGTTCTAGGCAGTGTCAGAATGAATTCGGGAATATCCACTTCAAACGGCACGCCGTTTTCCCCCACGCAATGATAGCTGCCCTTCATGGTACCAAAGCGCGTATTCAGAGGGCAGCCGCTGGTGTATTCGTACATATCGCCGGCCGCAATCAGCGGCTGCTCACCCACGATACCCAGACCGCGCACTTCCTGGACCTTGTCGTCACCATCGGTAATGATCCAGTGACGACTGATCACCTGCGCGGCTGACGAACCCGTGTTGCGTATGCGCACCGTGTAGGCGAAAACATACTGGGAACGTGACGGGTCTGACTGTTCTTCCAGATAACGCGGGGTGACTTCAACCGTCATTGTATTTGCCATTCTTGCGGGGTCCTCGGAAAGCCTTGCATGTTTGTATGGAATAATAGAGCCTCATTGTACTTCGAGCGCCCCGCGACAGGAGAGAAACGCCGTTATGGAATTACAACCCGTTACCCCCGGTACCCGCATAGCCCCCAGTATTCTGTCTGCCGACTTTGCCCGGCTTGGCGAAGAAGTCAGCAATGTCATCAAGGCCGGCGCCGACTGGATTCATTTCGACGTCATGGACAATCATTATGTCCCCAACCTGACCATCGGGCCCATGGTCTGCAAGGCCATCCGTCCCTGTACCGATGCCCCTATCGACGTGCACCTGATGTGTGATCCCGTCGATGACCTGATTCCACAGTTTGCCCAGGCCGGCGCCAATATCATTTCTTTTCATCCGGAAGCTTCCCGCCACGTGCACCGCTCGCTTGCGCTGATCCGCGACAACGGATGCAAGGCCGGCCTGGTGCTCAATCCGGCCACGCCGCTCTCGGTTCTGGATCATGTCATGGACCAGCTGGATCTGATTCTGCTGATGTCAGTCAATCCGGGGTTTGGCGGTCAGTCATTCATCCCCTCCACGCTGGACAAATTGCGGGCCACACGCCAGCGCATTGATGCCTGGCAGGAAAAAACCGGCAAATCCATCTTCCTGGAAGTGGACGGCGGCGTCAAAACGGATAACATCGCACAAATTTACGAAGCCGGTGCAGACACGTTCGTGGCCGGTTCCGCCATTTTTGGTCAAAAAGACTACGCCAGCGTGATTTCTACGATGCGCGAACAGATTGCCGGAGTAACACGTTCATGACTATTCGCGCCGCGCTGCTGGACCTTGACGGTACCCTTGTTGATTCCATTCCCGACCTGGCGCAGGCCGCCAACGCCATGCGGCTCAAGCTTGGCCTGCCACAGTTGCATCAGGAACTGATTGCACAGTTTGTGGGCAAAGGCATTGACAATCTTGTTCGTCGTGCCATGACCGGAGGTGACGATGAGGCAACCGTGACCGACGATGACTTCAACACGGCCCGGCAATATTTCATCGACGCCTACCATCAGGTCAATGGCGATCGGGCGACCGTTTTCGAAGGCGTCATCGATGGTCTGAAAACCATGCGCGCCGATGGCATACGGCTGGCTGTTGTCACAAACAAACCCGGGGTGTTTACGGAACAGCTGCTGATCCAGACCGGATTGCGTTCGTTCTTTGATGCGGTGGTTTCCGGCGATACCTGCCCCACCCGCAAGCCTGATCCGGGTCCCGTGCTACATGCCTGCTCGCTGCTTGAAACGCCGCCACAGGACTGCATTTTCATTGGCGACTCCATCAACGATGCCCAGGCGGCGCAGTCAGCCGGCCTGCCGGTGCTCATTGTTCCTTATGGCTATAACGAAGGAAACAGTGTACAAAACCTGAAAGTCAATGATATAGTAGAGTCTATTGTCGTAGCGGCCCAGTGGATTCAGCGCCACAACGCCACGGCAAACCAAACCTGAATTTTTTACCGTAATGACTGCACTCTCCCTTTATGCTCGTTCTGCTCTGGTCGCCATGTATTGGCGCTGGTGGCGTTCGTCTGCCGGGAGTGTCACTCAATAGACTGTTCCGGATGCCCTCTCCAATCTGCATCCGTTCATCGTAGTCAGTACGCAAAATACCCGGTACTCCCTTAAACAGGACCGGGTTTTTTTGTATCTGCCCGGTCATACAGGAAAACACAACCAGAGACCTTTATGATGACTGAAATTGAATTTAATGCCCTGGCAGCCCAGGGTTTCAACCGTATTCCTATCATCAAGGAAACCTACGCCGATCTGGATACCACGCTGGGTATCTACCTCAAGCTGGCGCATACCGGCAAGGAAGCCGGTCGCATGAGCTGCCTGCTTGAATCGGTAGTCGGTGGCGAACAGTTCGGACGCTATTCCTTTATCGGCCTGCCCGCCAAAACCGTGATTCGCGCCACGGGTGATCTGACCGAAGTCATCACCAACGGCGAAGTCACCGAAACGTATCGTGGCGACCCGCTGACATTCATCCAGGAATTCAGAAAGCGCATCAAAGTGGCGCTGCGTCCCGGCATTCCCCGTTTTGCGGGCGGTCTAGCAGGTTATTTCGGCTACGACACCATTCGTCATATTGAGCCTTCTCTGGGTCCGGCCGTCAAACCGTTTCCACATGGCCAGAAAGAAGGCGTACCCGATATCCTGCTGATGCAGGTCGATGAACTGGTCATCGTAGATAATGTGATCGGCCGTACCTATCTGATGATTTACGCAGATCCGAACGAACCGGAAAGCTACAGCAAAGCGCAAAAGCGCCTTCTGGAACTGCGTGCGCGCCTGCGCCATCCGGTTGAAATCCCATACAGCCTGCCCAGCCTGCAGACCAGCGAAATTCGCGACTTCAAGAAAGAAGATTATCTGAAAGCCGTGCTCAAGGCCAAGGAATACATTGCCGCCGGCGATCTGATGCAGGTGCAGGTGGGCCAGGTCATTGCCAAGCCTTCCGTGATGCACCGCTCTCGCTGTATCGCGCACTGCGCTCGCTGAACCCCTCTCCTTATATGTATTTCTGGAACTTCGGCGACTTCCATGTCGTTGGTTCATCGCCCGAAATTCTGGTGCGCCAGGAAACCTACACCGAAAACGCGGAAGAAAAAACCGCCATTACCATCCGTCCGCTGGCCGGCACCCGCAAGCGTGGCGAAACGCCGGACGAAGATGCCGCACTGGCAGAAGAGCTCAAGGCCGATCCGAAGGAAATTGCCGAGCATGTCATGCTGATCGACCTGGCGCGCAACGATGTGGGTCGTGTTGCCCAGACCGGTACGGTGGAAGTGACCGACCAGATGGCCATCGAACGCTACTCGCATGTGATGCACCTGGTATCCAACGTGAAGGGCGTACTCAAACCCGGCATGGATGCCATTGATGTACTGCGCGCCAGCTTCCCGGCAGGTACGCTGACCGGCGCTCCCAAAGTGCGCGCCATGGAAATCATTGACGAACTGGAACCGGTACGCCGCGGCATCTATGGTGGTGCCGCCGGATACCTGAGCTACAACGGCACCATGGACGTCGCAATTGCGATCCGTACCGGGGTGATCAAGGATGGCATGCTCTACGTTCAGGCCGCTGCAGGTATCGTGGCCGATTCCGATCCCGAAAAAGAATGGCAGGAGACCGAGGCCAAGGCACGTGCCGTGCTGCGCGCCGCCGAACAGGTGCAATACGGTCTTGATCAACCCATCTGAGGAACTGCCATGCTACTCATGCTCGATAACTACGATTCGTTTACCTATAACCTGGTGCAGTATTTTGGCGAACTCGGCCAGGACGTTCATGTCGTGCGCAACGACCAGATGACCGTTGAAGAGATCGCCGCCCTGAACCCAGAGCGCCTTTGCGTGTCCCCTGGCCCATGCTCTCCTGCCGAAGCCGGTGTCTCGGTCGACCTGATCCGCCATTTCGCGGGCAAAATTCCGGTGCTCGGCGTCTGCCTGGGTCATCAGGCCATTGGCGCGGCCTTTGGCGGAAAAATCATTCGTGCCAAACAGATCATGCACGGCAAAACGTCGGAAATCACACATGATGGTTCCGCCCTGTTCCGCAACCTGCCCTCGCCTCACACCGTGATCCGCTACCATTCACTGGCGATTGAACGCGAGTCCCTGCCCGAGTGCCTGCGCATTACCGCAGAAACCGCCGACGGCGAGATCATGGCAGTGGAGCATACCAGCCTGCCTGTTTACGGCGTGCAGTATCACCCTGAATCCATTCTCAGCGAACACGGCCACGCGCTGCTGCAAAACTTCCTGGACATAAAATCATGAGCATTTCCTATACCGAAGCCCTGACGCGCTGCATTGAACATCGCGAAATTTTCCATGACGAAATGCTGTATCTGATGCGTCAGCTGATGCGCGGCGAAGTGCCGCCGCCCATTGCCGCCGCCCTGCTGATGGGCCTTCGCGTCAAAAAGGAAACCATTGGCGAAATCACGGCGGCAGCAACAGTGATGCGTGAATTTGCCACGCCCGTAGAAATCAGCGACCCGGACAGCCTGCTGGATATGTGTGGTACCGGCGGCGACGGCAGCCATACCTTCAATATCTCGACCACAGCCATGTTTGTAGCGGCTGCCGGTGGCGTGCGTATTGCCAAGCATGGCAACCGCAGTTCTTCATCGTCTTCGGGCAGTGCGGACGTGCTGGAAGCGCTGGACATCAACGTCATGCTGGCGCCGCAACAAGTGGCCGAATGCATTGAGGAAACCGGCATCGGTTTCATGTTCGCGCCCGCCCACCACGGCAGCATGAAAAACGTGGCGGAAATCCGCAAGATGCTTGCCGTGCGCACCATATTCAACATCCTGGGGCCCCTCACCAATCCCGCCAAGGCTGGCAATCAGCTGATGGGGGTCTTTCACCCCGATCTGGTGGGCATTCAGGTACGCGTGTTGCAGCAGTTGGGCTCCAAACATGTTCTGGTGGTGCATGGCAAGGACAATCTGGATGAAGCGTCACTGGGCGCGGCAACGCTGGTTGGAGAACTGAAGGATGGCAAAGTCACAGAATATGAGATCCATCCGGAAGATTTCGATATGCAAATGGTGTCCACCCGCAGCATCAAGGTCAGCAATCGCGAAGAATCGCGCGATATGGTCATGAGTGCCCTCAATAATGAAGAAGGCACGGCAAGAGATATCGTCGTCCTGAACGCCGGCCTGGCCATTTACGCGGGCGATCAGGCCAATTCCATTCAGGAAGGGATCAATAAGGCACGCGAACTCATCCAATCCGGTGCGGCACGTGATAAATTAGAGGAATTCCGTGCCTATA
>JAFAGQ010000141.1 GCA_023422555.1 Pseudomonadota bacterium | reverse complement strand
AAAAAATGGACAGAGATCGTAAAACTGGCCGGCGCATCGGCCAGCTAAAGGATATACAAATGGCAAAACCGCTTAAAGGTATCCGCGTACTGGATATGTCACATGTCATCGCGGGACCGCTGGCCTCGTTTTATCTGGCGCAGCTTGGCGCCGACGTCATCAAGGTGGAACCGCCGCTGCTGGGCGAAGTGCTTCGATCCATGAAAGGCGGTGTCGATACGGATACGCCGACAGGGTTTGCTGCGCTCAATGCCGGCAAACAGTCGCTGGCCGTGGACATCCGCACTCCCGAGGGCGCGGAAATCATCCGCAAGCTGGCTGCGACCGCAGATGTTTTTATTGAAAATTTCCGACCTGGTGTGGTCGCCCGTTACGGACTGGATTATGACGCTATCAAAGCCATCAGACCGGACATTGTGTATTGCTCGATTTCCGGTTTCGGTCAGTCAGGTGACTGGGCGCAGCGCGGTGCCTATGATCATGTGGTACAGGCGCTGACGGGCATGATGATGATGTCGGGTGAAGGCGATGATGCGCCGCCGCTCAAAGTCGGCTTTCCGGTGGTGGATGTTGCCGTGGGCATGCTGGGTGCGCTTTCCATCGTGTCATCGCTGCATCTGCGCACCCGCGAAGGCGTCGGACAGTACATCGATGCATCGATGGTTCAGGCTTCGCTGATGCTCATGTACCCGAACGTGAGCGCGTACCTGACTGATGCCGCGCCGACCCGCCGGCTGGGTAATCGAGGATATACAGGCAGTCCCGCTGCTGATACCTATCGTTGTGCAGACGGATGGCTGGCCATTGCCGCCAACACGCCAGCCCAGTTTCGCCGTCTGACGCGCGCTATCGGCGCAGAAGAGTTGTGCAGCGACCCGCGAGCCCTGGATCTGGACGCATTCAATCTACCCAATGGCTTTGTGGTGCCAAATGACCGCGACTATGTGGCCGCCCGTCTGCAACAGGCATTCGCAACGCGCAGCGCCGGCGAACTTGAGGATATACTGAGCGCTGCGGATGTGCCTGCAGCCAAAGTTCGCAAGCTTGAGCAATTTCTGGACGAAGTCGATCAAGACAGCTGTCTGAATCTGCCGGATTACCGTTACGATCAGAATCACAGCTCAGATAAGCTGCGCACGCGCGGCATTGGATTTGCACTGGACAGTGACCGGGGACCCGATGCAGCCTGTGTCAAAACCGGGGCACCCACGCTCGGACAGGATACCTACACCGTGCTGACCGATGCGGGTATCGATGAAGACACGATCGCACAGCTGGAAGTGGCAGGTATCATCAAGGTCCGAGAGGCCAGGTCCGCGCCGGTGAATGCCTGAACATGCAGGCAAAATTTGAAACATTGAACAATCAGGGAGACTTCATGAAACAACTTCTGCAAGGCCGCGTCGCCATTGTGACGGGTGCAGCCCGTGGTCTGGGCAGGTCCCATGCGCTTGAACTTGCGCGACAAGGTGCAAAGGTCCTGGTCAATGACCGGGGCGCTGATCAGCCGGGATCCGAGGCTCAGGACGTGGTAGAAGCCATTCTGGCGGCAGGTGGCCAGGCCTGCCTGCATGGGGCTGACGTTACCAACATTGAGCAAGTGCAGGCAATGGTGCAGCTTGCCGAGAGCACATGGGGCCAGGTCGATATTCTGGTCAACAATGCCGGCATTCTTCGCGATAAATCATTTGCCAAGATGAGCCTGGACGATTTTCGCCTGGTTCTGGAAGTGCATTTGATGGGCTCGGTCAACTGCACACATGCCGTATGGAATGGCATGCGCGAAAGAAACTATGGTCGCATTGTCATGACCACATCGTCTTCAGGGCTTTACGGCAATTTCGGACAGGCCAATTACGGCGCCGCAAAAATGGCGCTGGTGGGATTGATGCAAACGCTGGGAATTGAAGGCGAACGCAATAACGTGCACGTCAATTGCCTGGCACCCACTGCGGCCACCGCCATGACCGAAGGCCTGCTGGAGCCCGAAGCACTGGCAATGCTGTCGCCCGAATCGGTCAGCCCTGCCCTGATCGCTCTGGTCACCGACGATGCGCCAAACCGGAAAATACTGATGGCCGGCGCAGGCAGCGTGGAACAGGCAAACATCACCATGACTCAAGGCATCACGTTAAGCAAAGCGCAATTGCACAACAACGATCTGCTGCAGCGCCTTGACGAAGTGTCGGATCGCCAGGATGAATGTGTTCCCGTGACGGGATTTGATCAGCTGCGACATGAGATTGCCAAGGCGCAGGCAAGACAGGATTTTGATAAGTCTGGCGCAGCCGACAGGACCGCAAGAGAACAGACGGCCGGTACAGAATAAACGGCGAACAAGGACTTCGACATACCATGAACGACACGGCGCTCTCGACTCGTAAAGCCAACCCGCAACGGTTTGATTCTATTGATGCGTTACTTGATTTTAAAGATCAGCCGGCTCTGCAATCGGCGTCTGTCGTCATTGATCAAGACACCATTTCCCGGTTTGCACAGGTCACACAAGACACGCAATGGATTCATACGGACCCGGCTCGCGCTCACGCTGAATCGCCGTATGGAACAACCATTGCGCACGGCTTCCTGGTGATGTCACTGCTGTCATACTGGCAGTCAACGTGTATCGCATTTCCGAAGGCCAGGATGCTTTTGAACTATGGCTTCGACAAAATCCGGTTCACGGCAGCAGTGCTTTCCGGCGCGAGTGTAAGCGCGTCATTTGCGCTCACTGAAGTGACTCAAATACGGCCTGGAGAAGCCCGGTGCAAATGGAATGTCAAAGTCTGTCTGGATGACACGCAGCAGGTAGCCATTTATGCGGACTGGCTGATCATGGTTCGGTTTGACGAGGCAGAATCCGCATCAGCTTCGTGACACAACATGCGCATCACTGCCGATGATCATCAGGAAAAAGATGCACAATCAATTCACGGGCCTGCTCTTCTGACTGGATGGTTCCTGCCCGCAGCTCAAGTACCGAATGGGCTTGCGGGTACCATACCATCCGATAGGGAGCGAGCCGATCTATAAACCGCAACAACCGACGCTGCCTGTCCAGAAAAAGTACGGAAACTGCAAAGCGCATGCCACAGGTATGTATGCCATGGCAAGGCGTGAAATGGAAAACCTGAGTTGATAAAACATCTCGTCTTCCCATCAATCCAATAAATCGCTGGTGAAATCGGTCAAATGTGATCAGTGAAAACGCCTGCATTCAGATTCCTGATTGAAGTACCTTTACGACGATGGGGAACGCCAGAACGATAAACGTGCAGGGAAAGATGCAAAAGATGAGCGGCATCAGCATTTTGACCGGTGCTTCCAGTGCCCGTTTTTCTGCAAGACTGAAACGTTCCTGCCGACGTTGTTCGGATTGCGAACGCAATAAAGGCCCCAGCCCCATACCAAGATTCTCTGCCTGCGCAATGGCGGCTACCCAGCGGCCAATCTCGGGCGCTCCTGTGCGAAACGCCATAGCCTTGAGCGCATCAATACGAGGTTTTCCTGCCCGCATTTCACCCAGGCTGTGACGAAGCTCCTCTCGAAGAATGCCTGCCGGACACAGCTCTGCCGTGTGAGCCAGCGCCCCTTGCAGATTCTGTCCGGCTTCCACGCACAAGGTTGTCATGTCCAGAAAAAACGGAAGCTCGCGTAGTATGCGGCTTCTGCGCTTGAGCGCCCTGTCCCTTAGCCACAGTAGCGGAAGAACATAAGCACCTGCTGCCACTGCACCAGCAATGATGACATTTGTCATAAGATGAATGAGCAGCTCCGAGCGCCGAATGAAAAGGCTGACAGCAAATGAGATTCCGGCAGCAAGGCACTGAATACCTAAAATGTGATCTGTGCATGCCACGTTCTCCAGGCCGGCATGACGCAGAAGTGACTGTATGCGCTCACGATGTCTCCACGGTACAAATGGCATGATGACCCGGCCCAGAACATCAATCCAGGGCCAGAACAACACAAGAAGTGTGCGCTTCCTGAACGCGTCTGGAACCGGGAGTCTTCCTGCTGCAGGAAAAAGAATCACATACAGCAAGAGGCAAATGCTGAAACCCGCAAGCAGGCTGCTGATCCAGAACATAATTGCTTTTCCCGTTTAAATATCAATATTGATGATCCGGCGAATCAGCCACAATCCCAGCGCTTCAAGCACGAACACCACGACCAGCACACCCCAGCCCGCAGGGTGACGCCACAGTAGTTGCATGGAATCCGGATCCAGGAAACTGAGCACAGCGATTAGCAGCACTGGCAGCCCGGCCATGACCCAGGCCTGCATTTTTCCCTGGGACGTCAGGGCACGGATCCTGCCTTGTATCTGCTGGCGGGCCTGCAAAGTGTGGGCAATTCGCTCAAGTGCTTCGGCCAGATTTCCGCCGCTGTGCATCGCGATTCGGAGCGCAGATACAAACAGCCCTGTTGACTCGGTAGGAACGCGACCATGAAGCCGTTCCAGACATTGCTCGAATGTCACACCCACTCGTTGCTGTCTTTGCATCAACGCGAACTCCTGGGAAAGCGGCGGCGCTGCCTCCAAAGATAGCTGAGCGATTGCGCTCTGCAGACCAGCACCCGCTCGCAGGGCACCTGCCAGGGCCAGCAGCATTTCGGGCAACTGACGATCAAATTGTTCACGGCGACGATTCTGTATGATTGACACGATGCGGTCAGGAATCATGAATACGATTGCACCAGTGACAGGCGCGAGCCACCACAAGCCGGACAGCCCCCACGCAATCAGCGCGGTTGCCAGTGCCATGACAATGTTTCCCGACCACAGGAGTCGCGGATCGATGAACAGAAAAATATCCTGAAGTCGAAAAGACGTTTCTGTCGTGATCCGATTTTCCCAATGCATCAGGACAAACGCCAGAAGACGCTGACCCGCCATAAAAACAAGCATTACGCCCACCGTGACGAAAACCAGCATTGTCAAGAGCATTATGCAGGTACTCCGGTTGAAAACCTGGCGTTTGACGCCGGACCATCATGGTCTGCGATATTCGTTCGTCCATTGGGTAAGTGATGTATCTGTGACAGAACAAAGGTATTGGTCGTAGCGGCAGCGGTGGTCTGATTGAATATAGAGACATCAATCTGCAATCCATCCCGGATCAGACTGCCAAAGCAATCGGGCACAATTCCATTGCCCATAAATGCGCCATCGCCCTTTCTGTCAAAGCGGAATATTTCCTGTGACTTGATGACACCGCTTTCCAGACCGCAGATTTCCGTGATTGAGGTAATCACGCGTCGGCCACTGGACAGCCTGCTTTGCTGAATGACGAAATCGATACTGGCAGCAATGTGCTCCCGCACCGCTGCCAGCGGCAGTTCCATGCCGGCCATCAGAATCATTGTTTCGAGTCGCGCCAGCGCATCCCTCGGACTGTTTGCGTGTAACGTGGTCATGGAACCTTCGTGTCCGGTATTCATTGCGCCGAGCATGTCGAACGCTTCGGCACCCCTGCACTCGCCCACCACGATTCGGTCCGGCCGCATGCGCAAGGCATTGCGCACCAGATCGCGAATCAGAACCTGCCCCTTGCCTTCGATATTGGCTGGTCGCGCCTCCAGCGCGATCAGGTGCGAATGGTTGAGACGCAATTCTGCGGCATCCTCTATGGTGATAATTCGTTCGTGATCAGGAATACAGTTGGAAAGAATGTTCAGCAACGTTGTTTTACCCGACCCCGTGCCGCCCGACACAATCAGGTTTTTCCGATGCTCGATACACAGCCTCAGAAACTGTTGCATGCAGGTATCGAGCGTTCCGAGCGCCAACAAATCGTTCATCCCCGGCCGAAAGTCGGGAAACTTGCGGATCGTCAGGTTCGCGCCACGCAGTGCAATGGGTGGAATGACAGCATTGACGCGCGAACCATCCTTCAGACGCGCATCAACCATCGGTGAGCTTTCATCGATGCGTCGACCCAACGGGGCAACGATGCGATCAATAATACCCCTGACGGATTTTTCGCTACTGAAAGAGCCCGGATAAAGTCCTAGACGACCCGCCTTTTCCACGTAGATTTCATCAAATCGATTGACCATGATTTCCGTCACCAGCGGATCTGCCAGCAATGGCTCAAGCGGGCCCAGGCCGATGGCTTCGTCAAGCACATCCTGTTTAAGTGCCGCAGGATCGATATCGTCGGACAACTGAATATGTTCGGCGATGATCTGATCCAGCAAGGCTGCGGCCTCCTGCCGTAATGCTGCATCGGACATTTGTGATATATCCTTGCGGCGCAAATCCAGCGCCTGGAGAAGGCGCGAGTGCAATTGCAAACGACATTGCTGGTACCTGTCAGAAAGTCGCTGCTGCGGTACCGCGTTCGCATCGTCTGTCGTGCGTGTCATCGTTTGTGCAGACGCATCCGTGCTTTCACTCTCCCCGATTGAAGGTGAACAAATCGCATCGGCACTGACAGCATCTACTACTTGCGCCTTACTGCATGCAGAATCTTGTGTCGTCGCCAGGCAGACAGGTGCATTCACGTGTTCTGCGGCGTCCAGGCAGCACAAGACTATGCGACATGGCCCAATGAGTATTTCATCTGAAATTGCAAGAGGACCATATTCGCTGATGCGCATGCCATTGACGTAAGTACCTGCGAGCGATCCCAGATCTTCGAGAAATACCCCGCTCACCCGGCGCACAAACCTGGCGTGGCGACGCGCAACGCGCCAGCTGCGCAGGAATATATCGCATTCCCGATTTCTGCCTGCAACCGCCGGCAAAGCGTACTGCTCGCGTCTGACTGTACCATCTTCAAAATGCATATCCATCACAATCATTGAGGTCCTCCGGTAACAAATGACTCCGACGCACGGCGCTGCAGCCGCAACACCGGTTTCCAGCGTGAATGTTTCACGCGAATGGGCACCGTGCGACGAGCACCTGTTTTCGGCTTATTTTCTACATCGTTACGCCTGACCGCATTGATGCGGCCGCGCGAAAAATGCCAGCGTTCACCCGCCGGCACCCATATCGGAAATGGATGACCTTCCGCTGCCGCTGTCTGCGGGTTCCGGTTTTCTTTCTCTTTCGATTGCTGGGCAAGCGTATCAACAGATATATTCAGATCGCCGTACGCTGTCGCGCCTATATTCGTTTGCGCGCTGATCTTTGTCTGTGTTTCGCTGCTGACGGGCACATTCAGGACAGGTGGTGATCTGAACGTGTCAGCTATGATTTCCCGGGAGCGGATCGTACGCGCCAGGAGGTCATGGTTATCTGCCGACACAACGACAGGACGAACAAAGATGGCCAGTTCCGTTTCATTGCGTTGAAAGCGACTCGAGCGAAACAATGCACCCAGCACAGGCAGATCACCCAGGCCAGGAAGCTTTTCGGCATTACGAAACTGGTCGCGCGAAATAAAGCCGGCAAGAACCAGCGTCTGCCCGGACTGCACATTGAATTCTGTTGAGGTGCGCCGCGTTTTGAGCGCCGGCCCCCCGTTTACGGTCATGGATGCGTCCACAGAACTGACCTCCACGTCAATTTTTGATCTGACGTTTCCGTTTTTCTGTATTCGTGGCGTAATGTGCAGACTGACGCCATAAGGTTTGAATATGGTCTGGGACTGTCCATTACGATCAGTGGTGACATAAGGCACCTCGCCACCTGCCAGAAATTCGGCTGTCGAACCGCTACGCGCCATCAATTGCGGCTGTGCAAGCACGACAGCCTGGCCTTGCTGTGCGAGCGTCTGCACCGATGCGGACAGAAGCGCATTCAAACCAAAATAGCCGGCTGGCGCTGCAGCACGAAAGGGAATTTGCAATGGCCCCTCTCCGGGCCGGCTCGAAAACCGCGACGACCCCGAATCCCAGACTGCGCCGGCAGCCAGCCCACCCGCGTTCGTATTCCATTTGATTCCCAGTTCCTGAAGAACGTTACGTGGCAGCTCCAGAATCTGTACATCCAGCAGAACCATCTGATCCCAGCCAATCTGACTGGTCATGTCGACAATCTGCGGAAAATGACGCGTAAGCACCATCAGCCTTTCACGGTCGGCATCGCTCAGGTTGTCCCCCTCTACGATGATTTTTTCACCGACCTGCGTCGCTTTGATATGTCCGATGGTATTCAGGATGCGGCGGATATCATGCTGCAATCGCTGCTCGCCCACAGCCCTGACCTGTACATGAAACTGCTGACTGCCCTTATTTTTATCCCAGATATTGACGACGGTTTCTCCGGGTTCACGCGCGAACAGCACAATTTCGTTATCCGCATCGGTAACCGCATTAACAATCCGGCCGTCGCCAACTGCAATACGAGAAAGCTCGGCGACGGTCAGCACTTTAACATCACCAACCTGCAACTGAATGTCGGTGTTTGAGGCGGACTGTGCACGAACTGTGGGCGTAACGCACATACCGAGAGCAACAATAAAGGAAATCACCGTTAAATACTTCATGCTGATAACTGTTCCTGGGCTGATCACTTTTTCCGGAGCCGATAACTGTTCCTGGGGACGATTCAATTTCATGGAGCTGATTGCTATTTCTATGGACGATTCACTATTCTGCGGACGATGACTCTTGCTGGCGCTGATCTGGTACAGGCTGGTTCTCTTGCGGATCCTTGACTGCACTCGACAGCGATGCGCCGGTATTTGCCGAGCGCAGCGAGCTTATCCACGCGCTGACGATATCCTCAGCCTCGGGCAATTCGAACACCCCCCTGGCAGGCGGTGGAGACACGGGTTTGGTTTCCTGCGGTGCTGCGCCAGCACGCTGCGACCCCTGATCGCCATAAATGATGACGGGTCGGTGTCGCGCCACTGCAGGTGCGCTGGCGATGCCCAATATCGTGGCCAGATCCCCTTGAACGCCTTTATTGCTTGCCTTGATATCGTCGGGGTGACGCAACAATGCAGTGATTGTGCCAGACTGTCTGGCGGCGACAAGTCTTGCCGCTTCCTCTGGCGAGGTATCCAGGGTGACGGTTGAATAGCCCGGCATTGACAGACTCGAATGATCCGAATCCTGTGTCTGACTTTCTGCACCCGTAGCAAGTACCAGAACTCCCTGCAGCAAGGGTGCGGTGATCTTCTTGCGTCGATATTCAAACGACACGTAAAGATCGATCAGATCGCCCGGAACAAGCAGTCCCGATACGGAGTTGATCGCATCGACAGGAATAGTAATGGCCCTCCTGCCCGCTCGCACCTTTTGCGAAAATGCCTTTCGGTGAACTGCAGTCAGGTGCGCCTTCAGCAGAATATCGCCTTTTTTCAGCGAGCTTGTCACGACCTTGTTTTCGATACTGCCAGCGTCTTCCGGCCGGAAACTGCCAGCAGGCACCCAGTCAAGCGGAACGTCCCGAACGGCCAGATGCACTCTCTCGATCCGCAGCCCTTCAGGCAAATCGTAGTTAGCAACAATGCGGGGGACCGTCTTCACCTTTGCCTGCTCGTCCAGCGCGCGAATGTGATCCTGAATATAGCGACGCGCCGCCCATGCTGCGGCCAGACCTGCAAGCAGAGCCGCAAGCAGGAGCAGACCATGACGATTGATCGAAATCCTGTTCATCGCTCAGGCTCCTTACCACAATGCATCGGACGCCGCGAGATAGAGCACAGCGGTGCCCTGCGCATCTTCCACAAAAAAGCGGATGGACAGCCCGTATCTCACCCAGGTATCAATGCCCTGCCCGCTTATCGAATTCCATTTCGCCGACAGGAGTTCCCTGCGAAACGCCTCTGAGAGTTGAGCGGCACCGGTGTGTGCGTATGAATAAACCTGATGACATACGTGTTGCGGATCACCAAAACAGATATCCATGAGCAATCTGCCTCCGTCGGGCAGCAACTGCAGGCCGCGACGTCTGGCCGGCAGATATCTCTCGGGATCGTCCGGTGCAAATTGCGTATCAGCAGCATATTCGATGGCACTCAGTATTGCCTGTGTTCTGGCTGCAGTTGCAAGGTCGACGACCAGCTGCAAGGTCAGATTGCTTGCCGACATAGAGCCGGTATAGAACATTTGGTTCCCGACACGTGTCATATGTGTAAACATCGACGTCCTGCCATGAAGGCGCTTCAAAAACATTTCGACTGGCATAGGGATATCAAGTGTCAGAAATGCCGCAGGCATGCCGAATAAAGTAAACGCTGTAGGAGCGCCTGCATCCGGCACATCCAGTTGTCTGCTTACATTGATCAGCGCTTCAGATACTAGCGGGACTGACTGAACGACAGCGAGCGCGTGACGCTGCATGACCAGCAGGATAAAAATAAAGATAATTCTTTTCATCATGACCACGCAATTTTTCTCCTTCTCAGAAGCGATTCGGAAGCAGAAGATGAATCAGGCAAGAGGAACATAGCGAAATGGACGAAATAAAATCAATGAAGCAAATTAAATAAAGCAACACCAGCCAGTTACGTTTAACAGAGCAAAATGAATCATGCAGAATCCGGGACGACCTCAGGCGCAAACTGCGCAATGTAGGTTACGGCCGCCTGCCGACCCAGGGCATGAACCAGTCGGTCGATGGGTGAGCGCGGTTCCATGGCGTATCGACCGGCTCTGCCACCGACATCACTTTTTCTGCGGCAGAGCGGGACGCCCGGGCAACACGACGCCATGCGGCGTCTGACGCAGAAGCTCGCTCATGGGCGGATCGCACGTCTGCCGTGTGACCTGCGTCGGTAAGAATGGCGCAGTAGCGCCGCAACACGATTGCAATACGTTCAGCAAAACCCAAATCAGCGCCCGACAGTTCGCTGCGCGCTGCCGATACTTCGAGTCGCAATGCCCGAGCAGGCTGGATGTCAAGATCCACACGAGCGATGCCCTTGTCCTGTAAATCCCACTCATTGCGAAGTGTGCTTGCCGATGGCTGATCTGCGCCGGGCTGGCCGTGCTGATCGAGCTTCGCGCTGCGATTGACAGACGACGTTACTGCCCCAACTGGCACCATTGCCTGGCCTGCTGTGTTTTTCCATCGGCCTTCTGAAAAAAATCGCTGCCTGAGTTTTTCCTGCGAAACGGCGCCTGCGCGGGCAAGTTCAAAGGCGCCGTAACGACTGGCATGCTGTCCGGTCAGGGCAATATCCTGCAATCGCGCGAGCCAGGTACCTGCCTGAAACAGCAGCAGAATGGCGCAAAGCACAACAAGCCCCTCAGCAAGTGCCTGGCCTTGCTGACCAAATATCAAAGATGTGTTTTCGTGACTCATAAACCAAACTCTTCTGTATTGCATACTTCTGTACTGCAAATCATTGCGTTGTGCCCGACAGACTGAATGACTGATTGGGAGAAGGATTGTGTAATGCATCGGGTGATGAACTGACTGAAGAACCGACTGACGGACTGCCAATCAAATGCGCCTGCCAGAAAGGACGCCAGGTGCCGGGCTTTTCTTTTTCATTCACAACAGGTTCCCCCGGCTTCTCGTAGAAGGCTTCCGCCGAGGCCTGCACCGACAGCGCAGGCTGGTCATGAAAATGCTGACTGACATGCAGAGTGAAGCCGAGCGAGCGCTGTTTGCTACTATCTCGCAGATCAAAGTAAGGGACCAGTCCGCCCCCACTCCATTGCTCTCTGCCGACGACGGCCCGCGAATTGGCCAGGGGGTTGGCATCGCCCGATAGAATATTCCAGTTGGTGGATGTGGTTACCCAGCGCCAGAAATCAATCTCCCCGAAATTCCCGGGCGCGTTCTGATCGTAAGGCAAATCTGCGGCTAGCTCGGAAGCTTTGCCCGGCACCCATCCCCAGCCCATGGGATACTCGCGGTAGTAACATCCGATGTATTGATTACTTCGCAGCGCATGATAGGACTGGGTGTCGATAGACTGCCAGTTGCCATTTTCATCAAGCAGGGTCTGGCCACGGCGCCGCAACTCATGACGCAACTGGGGACACTGATAATGGACTTCCCAGTTGTTGCGAATCACACCCTCGCGTTTACCCAGAAAGCCATATACGGAAACCACGTCTGTAATAAATGAGCGATAGTTTGCATCTGTTGCGCGAAGGCTTGTGAAATTGCCTTCTGCATGATCCTGTGCGTACCAAAACAGTGGTGCATGATTGTCTGATGGCGTGCGCACCGGAACATCGCTGTCTGGTTTGCCCGAGCGCCGGAACGATGACGCGTTCACGTGTGTAACCGGGCTCTCCTGATAATTTTGCTGTAGCACCTGTCCAATAGCGTGGTCCCTGGCGCTGGTCATGGTGTTGTGAACTGCACGGGACGCCGAGAGCAGGACATGGCGAACGATTCGATCATGTTCAGCAAAAAGCCTCGCAAGCTCTCCTCCTTTGCGCGCCATGCCATCGAGCGTGACTGCACGGGTAGCGGCGGTATAGGCCGCAAAAGGTCTGGGGCCGAACATCATGGCGATCACATGCGCCGGGGGATTGAATTGCAGGAACTGTCTTCCCTGAGTCGCGGCAAACAGGCTCCATGAACCCAGCGTGACGAGATGCGCCATTGCCACCTGGTGCGCAGTTTGCGTAAGATTAATGTAGGCCTGCATATTTAACGCCCTTGCCTGCACCAGCGCACCGGAATAGGCGGCGGCATCTGTGGCGTGCACGAGTCTGGCCTTGCGTGACGCGATTTGCCCCACACCAAATTGATAAATGAGTGCAAGTGCAATCAGCACAATAAGAAACAGACCCAGTACCAGCGCCTGCCCACGCTGTGCGGCAGGCAGACTTTCGGCGCGATGATATTGCCTGTGAATCATGACCGTAACCGTTGTCATTCCTGTGCGCTGGCGCCACCACCCGCAGCTTCGGCATTGCCGGTAAAGCTTTTCAGCGAACGCGCAGCAGATTGTGAGGCGGCCATTTCAGCAGCCGATGCGGCCGCCTTTGATTGCGCCGAGCCGTCTTCGCCTGCCAGCTCCTTGGCGATGGCTGCGGTTTGCGAACGCAGCGTCTGGCCGAAAAACTGAAACACTGCAATAGCAGAAATAGCCACCAGGGCAACAACGATAATGTACTCGGTCATCCCTTGCCCGCGCTGCTTTTTTAAAGCGTCTTTCATGACTGTCCTCCCGTCAGATAATTGAGGCTGACAGTTTGCCGCGCAACCGCGAACCGCACAATTCGCAGATTCCGACAGCGATATTTTCAACAAGCCGGCCCAGCCTCGCCCGCGATGAATCGAAGCTCTATAGCTTTTGTGCATATCAGAATTCATGAGCAGCTTATTGCGCTTGTCGGGACGTGCCACTAAGATAGGTTCTGATCCCTATCGGCTTCAGGAACCAGACCATGTACGATTGTGCGCAGGCAAACAGGCATGCCCAGGAAATTACATTTGAAATTCCCCCGAACGCATGCGACAGTCACTGTCATATTTTTGGCCCGGCCGCCATATTCCCTTTCGATCCGGCTCGATCCTATACGCCGCCCGATGCGGGCTTTGATGATCTGCAGCTGAAGCAGAAAAATCTCGGCCTGCAGCGCGCAGTGCTGGTACAGGCCAACTGCCATGGGTATGATATGTCGGCCATTACAGATGCAATAGCGCGCAGTGACGGTCAGTTTCGCGGTGTGGCGCTGGTTCCTTCGAACGTAACGATATCACGGCTGCAGCAGCTTCACGAACAGGGAATCCGCGGCGTTCGCTTCAATTTTGTTGCGCATCTGGCGGGCGCCACAATTGAAGATGTACGAAGCATGGCAGAGAAAATTTCCGCATTGGGATGGCATATTTGCATTCATGCCGACGAAGCTTCCCTGTTACGTCTGCTCCCTGACCTGTATGAGCTCCCGGTTCCCATTGTGATAGACCATATGGGCCGCGTCGATATCAACAAAGGCCTGAATTCAGAATCGTTCGAAAACCTGCTTGCCTTCGGGCAGCGTCCTCATGCCTGGATCAAGATTTCAGGTGTGGACCGCCTGGCCGGCGGCGTAGCGCCTTATCGTCAGGGAATTGCATTTATGAAAGCAATCATGGATGCCCTGCCCGACAGAACCTTGTGGGGTACAGATTGGCCGCACCCCAATGTCCAGGGGCCCGTTCCGGACGACGGCCAGTTACTCAATCTTTTCGGCGAAGTCTGTCCAGACCCTCTGTTGCGCAGAAAAATTCTGGTCGACAATCCGCAGGTACTTTATCAGTTTGACTGATTCGTTCTTCATCAACCGCGCTCAATATTTCAGGCAGATTAGTTATGTCAAACGTAAATATCTCAACTGTGATTCCTCATGCAGCAATTGTGATTCGCATCCCGAGTTGCCGTTTATCGGTCGATCAGGTCAATGATCTGTTGCAGCCTGTGGCGGATAGCAGCAGCTATCGTCTGCATTTGTGCCATGGCGCCGATACGCAAGAAACTTACGTCTATCTGTTCGAACAAAATCAGGCAGATAATGACGGCAAACACGACGCTCCCACTACGAACGACACGCTGCGGAAGTCAGTGCTTGCAACCGTCACTGAGACATATCCGGACGCCAGAGTTGATCGCATGCAGATCACGATGGATCTGCAAGGTGCGGCAAACGGAGAGGATCCACAATGGCATTACGTGGTGGAAACCGACGTTGCAGAAGGCGCAGAAGACGACTTCAACCAATGGTATATGAAAGAGCATATGCCCGGTCTTGCTGCCGTACCCGGCACGATAAGAACAATGCGACTGTACAATTCCGATGCTGCGCCCTGCCACCATGCCCTGTATCTTCTGCAGACTCGGGAAACTTTCGGATCTGAGCCATGGCTGGCCGTCAGAGCCACCGACTGGAGCAGTCGCGTACGTCCAAACTTCAGAAATACCAAACGCACCATGTTCAAAATCATCTCCAAAGGACTACAATGACACGTCTGACAGCGCCCGATCCGGCGGCAATGAATGAGCACCAGAAACGCGTTTATGACGCCATTGCCAGCGGCCCCCGTGGCAGAGTACGCGGCCCGCTGGCCGTGTGGCTGAATCGTCCTGGCCTTGCGGAACATGCACAGGCGCTAGGCCAGTATTGCCGATATGATTCAAGCCTTCCCACCAGGCTCTCAGAGCTCGCCATTCTTACCATGGCCGTGCACTGGCAGTCGGAATTTGAATGGTGGGCGCATAAACCAATCGCACTGAAGGCAGGCATACAGCCCGATACCGTTGCGGCATTGCTCTCACGCAGCCCATCTGTTCCTTTTGCACAGGAAGATGAACGGATTGTTCATGAGTTCGTCAACACATTGGTAAACACAAAACAGGTCCCTCAGCCCCTTTATGAAAAAGCCGTGGCAACGCTTGGAACCGATAATGTGGTTGATCTGGTAGGCCTGGCGGGCTATTACACCCTGATCTCCATGACCATTAACGTATTTGAAATTGGCATTCCCGAAGACGCCACGGCCGAACTGACGCAGCGCCAGGCGAAACCGAAAGCCGGGTAACACGAATTACCCGGGCTCCCGATTGAGACTCATGCTTCGTAGGTTTTCAGCCGGAACGGGTCAGGAATGTAAACATCCTTGCCCTTCACCGAAATGAGTTCACGCGAACACAGATCTCGCAGAATGCGTGAAAAATGTTCAGGTGTGATATTCAGCAAGGAGGCAATGAGCGCCTTGTTCGTGTTGAAGCGAAACTGCCCGCTGCCATCGGCACTGGCATTCTTCAGAAAATAATCGATGACGCGCTGGGTTGCGGATTTGAGTGTGTAGGCTTCCACATCCTGAAGCAATGAATAGAGTCTTCGACTGATGTTGGCAAGCATGAGTCTGGCAAAGGCCGGTTCACGCTCGACCATGGAAAGCACGCTTTCTTTGGAAATATGGAGCAGGAATGAATTGCTGGTAGCCTGCGCTGACACCAGATTTTCCATATTCTCCAGGAAAATGCGTTCTTCTCCGAAACTGTCCCCCGGTCCGAGCGCCCTGACGACTTTTTCGCTGCCATTCGGAGCCACAAAAAGCAGCTTTACACTACCGTAGACGACAACGTGAAAGCCTTCGCGCGTGGTTCCTTTTTCGATGACGTCCTGAATGAGTGCCCC
Source organism: Pseudomonadota bacterium (assembly GCA_023422555.1). Taxonomy (GTDB): domain Bacteria; phylum Pseudomonadota; class Gammaproteobacteria; order Burkholderiales; family Burkholderiaceae_B; genus Advenella. The sequence goes on along the minus strand of JAFAGQ010000141.1, from coordinate 8,004 downwards.
CTTCTGGAAGGATCGCTGCGACACCGATTGGGCTATGATTTTAAGCCCGGTCGGCGAGACGCCCTCGAACATGGGAAGACGTACCAGGAAGTCCTGAACAGATAAATTACCTCCAGCCATATCTGTAATACCTCTAAGACGAATAATCGCTATTGTGAGATGATTACAAAAAACACATTTTGATACATGTCAAAAAATACAAATCATTTCGATCAAGTATTCAATCAAACCTGCCAATCGACGGGTTCAATTCCGTTTTTGCGAAGGTAATCGTTGGCCTTCGAAAAATGACCACAGCCAAAGAAACCGCGACTTGCCGACAATGGCGAGGGGTGTACGCCGGTCAGAACCAGATGGCGCTGACTGTCAATGAACGCGCCCTTCTTTCGGGCGTGGTTACCCCACAACATAAAGACCAGATGTTCGCGCTTCTCGTTGAGCGCCCGAATCACCTCATCGGTAAAGGTTTCCCAGCCCCATGCCGCGTGAGAATGTGCCTGCCCTGCCTGGACCGTGAGCACCGTATTCAGAAGAAGCACGCCCTGTTGTGCCCATTTCTCCAGATACCCATGTCGGGGCATGGTAAACCCGGGAATGTCCTGGCTCAGTTCTTTATAAATATTCAGCAGCGAAGGCGGAATGCGCACTGACGGCTTGACGGAAAATGCCAGCCCGTGAGCCTGATCCGGGCCATGATACGGATCCTGACCAAGAATCACGACCTTGACCTGATCCAGTGGGGTCAGGCGAAACGCACTGAATGTGTCCTGCTCAGCCGGGTAAATAATCTGCCCACTTTGCCGCGCCTCGCGCACACGCTCCCGAAGAGATATGAAATACGGCTTTTGCTTTTCCTGGCCGATAGCCTCGGCCCAGCTTGTTGCGATGTCGGTCATAGCGGCGTTCTGCGGATTACACAGGTGGGTTATATCAGCGCAAATTGTACCAATGAATCCGCAGCCCTGACGCTTAATCTTCAGACGATCCCGGCAGGTCCGGTGCTATGCGATCTGTTGGCTGAATCATTGGAGATCCCTGTAATTGCGATTCCCGCGCCGGTGTCTGAATATGTGGCAGCGGAAGCGTCCCTGTCCGCGGAATCTGTGGCCCGACAGCGGGGACGATGCCCGATTTGGCTGGTACGACACTCTGAGGCGTGGCGCCGGCTTCCTGGGCACGCTGCAGCCGTTGCTGAGCCTGATCCTCTTCCGGAATATCGCTCGTCCCGTCAAAAGAACTACCGCCATAAAATGGTGGCGCCATAATCGTGTCGATCTCTTTCCAGTCGCCATCCTCCAGACGCATGGGCGCATATTGCTGAATCCAGCGATTATCATTCGCGCGTCGTGCATACAACATAACGGCACCATCACTTTTCACCAGCGCCGGTACCGAGGCGAACGGTCCTTTGATGCGACTTTCCTTGTCTCCAATGAGCGTCCAGATCGATTTACCCGTCCGGCTCATGGTGGCCACAATCATCGTTCCGGATGGCGATTTCAGGATGGCTGGCACTCCCTGAAATTCCGGCCCCAGTTCACGGTACGAAGTCCAGCGCAGTGTGGATGCAGCAGACTGCAAATCCAGCGCACCCACGGCCAGATTCAGCCGGCCATCCGTCCGGTTGCGATAGTACGCCAGTAAGGTCTTGCTGTCGGGTGCCAGTGCGAACAGTCCGCCCTGACCATCAGGACCTTCGGCTATGGTCCACGGTGTCCAGCCTGTTTTTTGATGATGAACCGCAATCCAGAATTCGCCCTTTAATGTCTGGGCAAGCACCACCTGCTGTTGCCCGACCTGCAGAAAGGAAAATGACTGACTGGCCGCTTTCAGTACCGGAAGCCGGCTGTACTGCCAGTTATGCATGTTCTGTGAACGAAAATAATAATAGAAGCCATCGGCGCCCATGGCGACGGCATCCAGCTCCTTGTCCGAGCTGACGATTTGCGGCTGTGTCGTGAGCGGAACCCTGATCCGATACCAGGGTGTCCAATCCGCCTCAGTCCTTAGAGTCGCCGTACGCGCGCGACGAAAATACAATTGCCCCTGACCATCACGTGCAAAAACGCCTACCCTGCCCGACGGTTCAATAAAGGGTCTGACGGTTGTATAAATTAATCCGCCCAGCACCGTCCAGCGCGCATCGCGTTCGCTCCAGTAAGCGGCAGCGTTGCTGTATTCCCCGCGGGTAAACAGCAGCGAGCCCGTACCTTCGGTGTGCACGACTGAAACCGGCGTGTCTGACTGTGTCGAATAATACTGACGCTCGGCCCACAAGGCGGCCGGACCCAGCGGCTCCTTGCAATTCAAAGGAACACTGCAGTACAGGTAATCATATTGAGCATACAGATTGAAGACGCGGGATTTTTCAGACAGCTGCTTCAGCGTCAGTGTGACGGGTCGCTCCTGACTGGGATAATCCACGTAAGAGATCGCCTCGAAATTTCCCGCGGTCACAGCCATGGCGTCCCGAACAAGCCGCGCTGATGCTATATGATCAGGGTGATCATGACCGATGCAGCGCCAGCACAGTTTGTTATACGGGATTTGCACGTTGTCATCCATGCGTCTGATCTTGCCGGGTTCAAATCGCAGGATAAGCCCCGACAGAGTTTTGACCATGGATTCGCGCGTATACGTTTCAAAATATTCACCCAGTGCCTGTGCCATCTGCTGGGGCTGGATTTCCAGGCGCGACAACGGTGTCAGATCACCCCAGCCCTTGTTCAGCCAAGGGTCCTTGAGCCGCATGAATACCAGTGAAACGCGAGGATTTCTGGCGAGCGAATACTGTGCGATCTGCACTTTATTGATCAGCAAGGGAGCAGATTCCCAGACATTTGGAACACCGGCCATGAGTGCATAGGCGGCGCGCACGCCGTCTTCGCGCTCCGACATGTATTTGACGCCTTCTCCACGCTCACCTGCCGTCAGATAGACAACCTGTATGCAGCCGCCGGCACGTATCGTATCGTGGATGTCCGGATTCATGAAAAGAAGATCATCATCTTCATGAGCAACAAACACCTGATCGCGCCGTCCATTACATTGCGTCTGTGATTTGTTTTTATCCGCCGGAGCAACCGGCGTTTTCGTACCTGTCAGTTTGGCTGTCGGCGATAGTCGACTGACATGCGGGCTTGCCGTGGCCGGCGGATTCGATGGGTTTGTTGCAGAAGCGCCTGGTGCCGCCATTACATCCCGGCCTGTCAGGCTGACACAAAGGATTGCTGCCACCATGCACACCTTTGGCAGCGACTGTTGAAAAGCCAGCAACGATGACAGGTTCATATTATTAGCGCGATCCGGAACGATGGTTCGACGACACAGCTTGTATTCGTGCTGACACGGCCATATTGGAGCCAGAATGATTTATTGACGGCCGATTGTATAAGAAAATGCGCCACTGTTTGCATCACCTGATTTCAATCCATATGTGTCGTCGCGTAAATCATACAAATCCATCAGGCTCTATCCTCATACCGCGACATATCAGCAATATTTGCCTGAAGTTCAGGTTTTTTTAAGCAGCGCTATTACGAATGTGATTACATTAGAACTTTTGCCCGGATCCGGCGGTGTTGAGATGTAGATCGTCGGCGGATCCTTCCAGGGCACTTTGGGTGACAGACGCCCTCTGCTTCCTAACAGACCCACCTTACTTATGACCAGCACGACGACCGAAGACAATAACGATACGCTGCAGACTGCCTGGAAACAGAATCTGTATGTTTGTCTATTCGGTTCCTTTACCACGATTCTGGCCATGACCCTGATTTTGCCTATTCTGCCGGTGTATATCAGGCAGCTGGGCGTAAGCGATCCCGAGGAGATCGTCAGCTGGTCCGGACGTGTGTTCAGCGTGACATTTCTGGCTGCAGGTATTATGGCGCCGGTATGGGGTCGCTTCGCTGATCGATATGGAAGAAAACTTATTCTGATTCGCGCCAGTCTTGGTATGGCAATTGGCATAGCGCTTATCGGCTGCGCCCAGACTGTGTGGCAACTGTTCTGGCTGCGATTGCTGGTTGGACTTCTGGGAGGTTACGCATCTGGTGCAACTATCCTTGTTGCCACGCAAACTCCCAGGGAGCATACCGGCTGGGCAGTCGGCATGCTGGCTTCCGGCACCCTGGCCGGTAATTTGCTGGGGCCGCTAGTGGGTGGGATCGTACCCGCCTTGCTGGGGATTCGACTCACATTTTTCGTGGCCGGCGGTATCATTCTGATCGCGTTTTTCTGCACCGCATTTCTGATCAGGGAAACTCACAAGCCGCGCAAGGCGGACAATGATGGTACCGTTCCGTACGCATTCTGGAAAGCAGGAAGAAACCGCAATCTGGTGCTGTACATGCTGCTGGCCGGTACGCTGCTCATGTTTGCCAATATGTCCGTCGAGCCCATAATCACACTCTATCTTGGCTCTCTCAGAACCATGACTGATCATATTCCTTTACTGGCGGGCATCGCCATGTCTGCCACGGCATTTGGCAGCATGCTGTTCTCTTCGTATGCAGGTCGCTGGGGAGACCGTCACGGCCACATGAAAATTCTGGTAGCCAGTTTCACCGCCACGGCATTTCTGTTGTTTTTTCAAGGGATGGCGCAGGCAGACTGGCAGTTTATTACGCTGCGATTTCTGATGGGTATGACGCTTTGCGCGATCATGCCTGCATTAACGGCGGTAATTCGTCATCATGTTCCGGCCAGTGCGGCCGGCGGCGTTCTTGGATATGCAACATCCACGCAATATGCGGGACTCGTGCTTGGACCGCTGGCTGGCGGGTTTGTTGCCAATCAGGCTGGCTATACCGCCGTATTCATCATGACTGGGGCGGTCATGCTGCTTGCTGCAATATTGTTGTTGAAGCAGATGCGCATGCCGTCCCAGTCAGATACCGCTTAAGACTGCCGATCAGCGATCGGCCTGGTGTCCTATTTGAATCGGCCGCCAAAAATCAGCGAAAGAATAGCCAACACAATGAACACGACAAACAGGACTTTGGCAATGGACGCGGCACCGGCTGCGATCCCGCCAAAACCCAGAACGGCGGCAATAATAGCAATGATAAAAAAGACAACGGCATAATGTAACATTCGCTTCTCCTGCTTGGTTACTGTAATGGATGATACTGAAGCAGACCCGCAATACGACACAATTGAAATCTCAGATAATTATTGCGTTAAAAAATTTCAATTGAAGAGCGGGCTCTGCCATTGCTTACGTTTTATGTAAGTCACTGCTGATCAAATATTACCACACGTGGTGTGAACGGTAAGGTCTTGGTGGCCGATGATCATGCCGTTTCCAATGATGGGGACGATGGTGGTGACGGCTGAAACGTGGTGGAGGTGGAGGTGGTCTGTGCCAGCCGCGATGGTGCCCATAGCGTGGGTGATGACGATTGTAATGCCTGTCTCCATGACGTCTGTGATCCACGTTCATTACGCGGGCGTGCTCATAAAAGCCAGGGCCGCGATGATGGTCGGCCGCGACTGCGGACCCTGCCATCCCAAGAGATAGCGTAGCAAGCGTGGCAGCAAGCAGTTTTCTGATCGTAATCATTATCAAACTCCTTTTCGGATAAATAAATTTTTTTGCAGCACTACATCTTTTGCAAAAGCATGGTTTGATCTTAATCACGAATATCAGGGAAATCTATTACCAAATATGACTGGGATTTCGCCGGGTTTCCATTCCCTGTCCGGTTTATTTCTACAGGTTACCGAAGGGGGAGAATGCATCTCATTCAGTCTTTTCAGCCTCTTCAGCCCTTTGCCTGACGCGCCAGCAAGGTATCCAGTTTGCCCGCGAACGCTCGCGTATCTGCCTGATCGAATGATTTCGGCCCACCCGTCTCGATGCCGGCACTGCGGAGCTCTTCCATCATGTCGCGACTAGCCAGACGCTCTTTGATCGTCTCACTGGAATACAGCTCGCCGCGCGGGTTCAATGCCTGAACGCCCTTTTGCAACACCTCGGCAGCCAGTGGTATGTCGGCGGTAATCACCAGATCCCCTGCGCATGCATGCATGCTGATATAGGCATCTGCCACGTCAAAGCCACGCGGCACCTGACGTGCCTGAATGTAGACGGAGGGAGGCACGCTAAGCATCTGATTGGCCACGAGTGTGGTTTTTACCTGCCAGCGCACAGCTGCCCTGAACAATATGTTCTTGATAACCACCGGGCACGCGTCAGCATCCACCCAAATTTGCATAATTTCTCCTGGCCTCAACAGATCGGTATGATGAGTGATGATATATCAAGCCAGGGCGAGCGAGGCTTCCTTGACACCAATGAGCTTCTGACGGTGTTTGACGAGTATTCGATAGGTATCCCGCGAAAAATCGCCTCTGCCGCCAGCGATCAGTTCGTCCAGCTCCTGTTCATCTCTTGCCGTACCCAGATAGCACCATTGATGGATGACATGGACCAGATTTCCCTCACGCAGCAGTGCCGCCCCTTCGAATGGCCAGTCACGCAGCCTGAGCGTTGACAGTGCGGCCATTAGTCTTGCGGAATGGTCGATGGGCAATTCCTGGCCGACACAGGCACCGTCGCACGCTTTGAGTTGTCGAGCGAAACAGGGACAGCCCTTGCTGACTTTCTCCAGACCCAGCAGCCCCTTGCAGAGTCTGTGCGTTTTGACAATATCCAGCAATGCTTCCTTCGCATCCCGCGCAGACGAAAACAACCCATATAAATGACTGCCCTGCCCGATCGTAATGTCGGTGCCTCCCAGCAATTGCGGAATCCATAGACCCGGGCTTTTTTCCACGAGCTGCCAGGTAAAAACATCTTTCTGTCTGCGCAACTGACGATTAAGCGTCGGCATGCATTCCTTGATCATTTTCGATTCGGTGAGCAGTGCATCCACCTCGCCAGCGCAACAGATATGCTCAATGCGCCGAATCTGCATGGAAATTTTCATTTCCTTGGGGGCCGTGTGGTCGCTGGCAAAATGGGATAAGACGCGCTGGCGCAGCCGGTTGCTCTTGCCAATATAAATGGGCAGCTCGTTTTCACCATAGAACACGTAGACCCCGAAACTGTTGGGCAAGGCGTCGATCTGTGCCGCATCGATATGGGGTGGTAAAGACGGACGAGCAATCAGCGTACGTACCGCATCCTGAATGATTTGCGGTTCATGATCCTGGCAGATTTTCTGCCAGAACTGTAGCAGTGCATAGGCATCGGCGTACGCCCTGTGTCTGTCTTTCATTTCCAGGCCATGGCGCTGAATCAGATAATCCAGGCCGTGCCTTTGATGCTGGGGATACAGCCGACGCGACAGTTTAACCGTGCACAATATGCTGGCTTTGAAGTCCTGTCCCATCCGTCGAAAGGCGTTCTTGATGAAGCCATAGTCAAAACGTGCATTGTGTGCCACGAAAATATGACCTTCCAGCAACTGTGCAATGTGTCCGGCCACTTCTTCAAAGGCAGGCGCCTCAGCCACCATACGGTTGCTGATGCCCGTCAGACTTTCGATGTAACCCGGAATGCGGCATTGCGGATTGATCAGGCTTTGCCATGAACTGATCTCATGACCATCAAAGCGAATGATGGCAATTTCCGTGAGGCGATCCGTTGAGGCAGACCCGCCCGTTGTTTCGACGTCAACGAAGGCAAAGGGCTTGTCCAGGGCGATAGTGGTCATTGTTCAAATAATAGGCTGTAAATTTATCAACTGCGTCGAAAGACCCCGTCGTTCAGGGCGGGGATGTAAGACGCGAAATGCGCAGCATTTCTATATCCGTATTGCTTGCTTTTACACTTAAAACTGGATATAAATACAGTATATATGAAGCGACTCCAGGCATACAAATTTGAACTAATGCCCAATGGCCAGCAGCGGCGCCAAATGCGCCGTTTTGCTGGTTCATGTCGTTTCGTGTTTAACCGAGCCTTAGCTCAGCAAAAGACCTGGTATGAGGCTGATAAGTCTAATAAATTCAGCTACGTTAAACTGGCCAATTTACTGCCATCGTGGAAGAAAG
>JAFAGQ010000122.1 GCA_023422555.1 Pseudomonadota bacterium | reverse complement strand
TGCAGCCAGTCTGCCCATTTGCGCCCCTCTTCCCGGTTATCAGCGTGACTGTAGCTGATAAACGCAGCATAGGTCAGTCGGCTCTCCGATGCTTCTTCAGTCATGTCATCTGCAGAACAAGGCCATTAGAGTCATCGTTTTACCTTGTTTCCATTGTGCAGACAATAGCCCTTCAACATCCGGGCCGGAAATGATGTATCGGATTGTGAACTGGTTATTTCACTGGGTATTGCACTTGCAATCGGCTTATGAGTCCGAGGGGCCGCTACACGGCACCTTCAAGCCACCGCATATCAACGGATCTACAGTTGCGCGGGCCCATTAATCCGTTGATCAGCCTATCCACAGATCAATGGATCAATGGATAAACCGATCAACAAATCAGCCGAACAACAAATCAGCCGAACAACAAATCAATCGAACAACAAATCAGTCGATTACTCAGCTTCGACGCGGTTCGCATCAATGACCGTCAGCGCAGCCATGTTCACAATGCGTCGGACTGTCGAGCTGGAAGTCAGAATATGCACAGGTGCATTGACGCCCAGCAGGAACGGACCCACAGCCACATTGCCACCGGCAACGGTTTTGAGCAGATTGTAGGCAATATTTCCCGAATCCACGTTAGGGCAGACCAACAGATTGGCCGACCCTTTCAAGGGGGAATCCGGCAGAATGCGCTGACGCAACACTTCATTCAGGGCGCAGTCGCCATGCATTTCACCGTCGATTTCCAGCTCTGGATCTACCTCGCGTACCAGTTGCAATGCGCGGCGCATTTTCTCGCCCGATGCAGAACTGCCAGAACCAAAGTTGGAACGGGATAACAGTGCAACCTTGGGTGCCACATCCATTTGAGCCAGCACTTTGGCGGCGGACACGGTGTAATCGGCAATCTGTTCGGCGGTCGGGTCATCATTCACATGCGTATCGACCAGCGCCACCATGCGTTGATCCAGCAGGAGAATGTTCATGGCCGCATAGGTTGTTGCGCCAGGCTTTTTACCAATAACCTGATCAATAAAGCGCAGATGCTCGTGATAGGAACCCACTGTGCCGCAGACCATGCCATCGGCGTCGCCCAGATGAACCATCATGGCGCCAATCAGCGTCAGGCGACGACGCATTTCCACGCGCGCCATTTCTTTTGTGATGCCCTGGCGGCACATCAACTCCCAGTAAGTGGTCCAGTACTGATGAAAGCGTGAATCAAATTCGGGATTGGTTACTTCCACGTCTTCGCCCAGTTTCAGGCGCAGACCATATTTTTCAATGCGAGCCAGCAGAACAGAAGGACGGCCAACCAGAATCGGGCGTGCCAGTTTTTCGTCAACAACCACCTGTACGGCGCGCAGCACGCGCTCGTCTTCACCTTCCGTAAAGACGATTCGCGCCTTACCGCCATCACGCACAATCTGCTTGGCTGAAGCAAACAGCGGTTTCATGAAGGCACCTGAGTGATATACGAACTGCTGCAGACGCTCTGCGTAGGCTTCCAGATCAGGCAGAGGACGTGTTGCCACGCCACTTTCCATGGCGGCCTTGGCCACAGCCGGTGCCACACGCACGATCAGACGAGGATCGAAAGGTTTGGGAATCAGGTATTCAGGGCCAAAGGACAGGTCATAGCCACCATAGGCGGTTGCAACCACATCGCTGATTTCTTCTTTAGCAAGGCCTGCAATGGCGTACACAGCGGCTTTTTCCATTTCCCTTGTGATTGTGGTCGCGCCCACATCCAGCGCGCCCCGGAAAATGTATGGGAAGCAAAGTACGTTATTGACCTGATTGGGAAAATCGGAGCGGCCCGTTGCCAATACAACGTCTTCGCGCGCAGCGCGGGCCACGTCGGGCATGATTTCCGGATTGGGATTGGCCAGCGCCAGGATCAGCGGACGTGCCGCCATGCTTTTGACCATTTCGGGTTTGAGCACGCCGCCGGCAGACAGACCAAGAAACACGTCAGCGTCCTTGATGACATCTGTGAGTGTACGTGCATCCGTTTTCTGCGCGAACCGCTGCATCTCCGGTCCCATGGGCGTATTACGACCTTCATAAACCACACCGTCGATATCCGTCACGAAGACATTTTCCAGTGGCAGGCCCAGGTCGACCATCAGGTCCAGACAAGCCAGGGCAGCTGCACCGGCGCCAGAGGACACCACTTTTACAGTTGAAATATCCTTGCCGACTACCGCCAGGCCATTGATGAACGCGGCGGCCACGGTAATGGCTGTACCATGCTGATCGTCATGAAAGACCGGAATGCTCATGCGCTCGCGCAGTTTGCGCTCAACTTCAAAGCACTCAGGCGCCTTGATGTCTTCCAGGTTGATACCGCCAAAGGTGGCTTCCAGACCGGCGATGATTTCAACCAGCTTGTCAGGATCGCTTTCATTGATCTCGATATCAAACACGTCCAGACCGGCGAATTTCTTGAACAGTACGGCCTTGCCTTCCATGACGGGTTTGGACGCCAGCGCGCCGATATTACCCAGACCCAGCACGGCAGAACCGTTACTGATCACGCCAACCAGATTGCCACGGGCGGTAAAGCGATGGGCGTTGAGCGGGTCAGCGACGATTTCCTCACAGGCTGCTGCTACACCAGGTGTATAAGCCAGGCCCAGGTCACGTTGCGTTACCAGCGGTTTGGATGCGGTAATGGAAATTTTGCCTGGCACGGGAAATTCGTGATAATCCAGTGCAGATTGGCGATCGATTGTACTCATAGCGGCGAGCCTCCGGAAGAATTGATTTTGAGTGAAGTGTAGGCGTTATCCATAAGTAAATTATTTTCATTTATGATAGTAATATATCATTTACCTTATATCTGATACCGAATTGAACGCTTCCGTTACCCCTCCAACAGCCGATGTGCTTGAACACAGACTGTCTGGTCGCCTGAAAATGCGTCACCTCACCCTTTTGCTGCAGATCGGCGAACAGGGGGCACTGACCCGGGTTGCCCAGCAGATGGGAACCAGTCAGCCCGCCGTCACGCACGCCCTGGCAGAGCTTGAGGACATGTTCGGCGTACCGCTATTTGAGCGTACCCGGCGCGGCATGAAACCTACGGCAGCAGGAGAGGTGCTGCTGGCGCGGGCCCGGGCCATGCTGCATGATGTTGGCACCCTGTCACGTGAAATGGTGGCGGTCAACGCCGGACGCGTCGCGCATTTGCATGTGGGCGCCATTCCTTTTATTCCGGGCCAGATGCTTTCCGGGGCTCTGGAGGGAACGGTCTCGGAGCGGCAGCGCATGACCGTGACCATCCATGACGGAACCAGTCGGAGCCTGATGGATATGCTCCAGGAACACGCGCTGGATTTTGTGATCGGGCGCGCCTCAGCTTCCCTGGATATGACCGGCCTGCAACAGGACGTCCTTTATTACCAGTCGCCGCGCCTGATTACCAATCGCGAACTGGCCAGCCGTCTGGGTCAGCGGCGACTTGACTGGGCACATCTGGCAGAGCTGGACTGGATTCTTGAACCCGCCCCCGCTCCGCTGCGCGAACAGGTGGCCGATATGTTTCTGAGCGCTGGCGTGGTTCCGCCACAACCTCTGATTGAAAGCCTGTCGGCAAAACTTACTGGTGAGATCATCGCGGCGCGCAGCCATGTGGTCTCCATCGTACCCAACGACATTGCAGAGGAACTGGTGCGGATCGCAGGCGTCGCGGTGGTTCCCTGGTCATTGCAATGGGCACTCTCGCCGATAGCCCTCTTCAGCCTGAAAGACAGACATAAACGTGATATTGACCTGCGTTTTATCCGCGCACTCAAGTCCTATTGTGAAAAACATCGGCCTGCGCATCCGGCGAATCGATATCAATATTGAAATTACGCGAGCCGGAGAATACCTGAACAACAACAATCGGGAGAACCGCCGAATATTGACGGCAAGTGCCGGAGAATATTGGACAGCAGAGGCTGGTATATAGTCCGCCTATTCCTTCACCGGCAATTTTACACGTCTGCCCGGCTGCAGGCCCAGCAATTGGGCCTCCAGACTATCCACTCGATTGAGCAGTTTCAGGACCAGGGCCAGACCATCGGCGTTGAGTTCGAAGTCATCGCGCAGCCGCCGCGCCTTGCGGGCGACGACAATACATTCGGTATAAAACATATGTGATCCGCGCTCGTTGCCAACCGGGGACAGCACGCCCGTCTCTACCAGATCCAGCACATCACCTTCACTCAGTCCCGAGACAGCCGCCACATGCTGCAGCGAACACACTTCATCATTGTTCAGCCAGATGGCTTCAGTTATCTGTACTGTCATTTTTGGCCTCCTGCAAAACGCTGCCTGCGAGGATCAAAACCCGATGATGCAGCAGCAAGATCAGTGTATAGCGCCTTCTCGCGCTCGGTGACGGTGGCGGGTACTTCAATTG
>JAFAGQ010000037.1 GCA_023422555.1 Pseudomonadota bacterium | reverse complement strand
CGCGGCCAGTGCGCCGAGCTCTGTGGTCAGAACCATGCGTTCATGCCTATCGTGGTGCGTGTCGTGTCTCCCGAAGACTATGACAAATGGATCGCCGAACAGCAGAAAGTGGCGGCACAATGAAAATGACATTCGGAACTTTACATTCGCAATATTGCGCCTGTGATATCTGCATGCAGGACATGCAGCAGGCAAGGAGTCAAAAATGAGTAGCATTGCAGTGGGTCACGCGCCTGATCATCACGGACATGATGACCATCACCACGCCGCCCCGACAGGATGGCGCCGCTGGCTGTTTGCCACCAATCACAAGGATATCGGTACGATGTACCTGATGTTTTCGTTCTTTGCCCTGCTTGAGGGCGGAACGCTGGCCTTGCTGATTCGTGCCGAGCTGTTTGAGCCCGGTGTTCAGTTCTTCCAGCCTGACCTGTTCAATCAGTTCACGACCATGCATGGTCTGATCATGATTTTCGGTGCGATCATGCCGGCACTGGTGGGTTTTGCCAACTATATGATTCCGTTGCAGATCGGCGCCTCTGATATGGCCTTCGCGCGGATGAATAACTTCAGTTTCTGGCTGCTGCCTGTCGGCGCCATCCTGCTGACCGCGTCATTCTTTGTGCCTGGTGGCGCAACTGCTGCCGGCTGGACACTGTATGCGCCGCTGTCTCTGCAGATGGGTCCCGGTATGGATATGGCGATTTTCGCGGTCCACATTCTGGGTGCTTCATCGATCATGGGCGCGATCAACATCATCGTGACCATCCTGAATATGCGTGCCCCTGGCATGACACTGATGAAAATGCCGCTGTTCTGCTGGACCTGGCTGATTACCGCCTTCCTGCTGATCGCTGTGATGCCTGTGCTGGCCGCTGCTGTTACCATGCTGCTGACTGACCGTCATTTCGGTACCGGCTTTTTCAACGCTGCTGCCGGTGGTGACCCGGTTCTGTATCAGCACGTATTCTGGTTCTTCGGGCACCCTGAAGTGTATATTATGATTCTGCCTGCCTTTGGTATCGTGTCGGCAATCATTCCTACCTTCGCCCGTAAACGTCTTTTCGGTTATGCCTCTATGGTGTATGCGACAGCGGCCATTGCTGTTCTGTCCTTCATCGTTTGGGCTCACCACATGTTTGCCACCGGTATGCCGGTGACAGGCCAGCTGTACTTCATGTACGCGACCATGCTCATTTCCATTCCTACCGGCGTGAAAGTGTTCAACTGGGTTGCGACCATGTGGCGCGGTTCGCTGACATTCGAAACTCCCATGCTGTTCTCTGTGGGCTTCATCTTCGTGTTCACCATCGGTGGCTTTACCGGGCTGATCCTGGCCATGGCACCGATAGATATCGCGGTGCATGATACCTACTATGTTGTGGCTCACTTCCACTACGTACTGGTTGCCGGCTCACTGTTTGCGCTGTTTGCAGGCACGTACTACTGGCTGCCAAAATGGACAGGCCGCATGTACAACGAGAAACTGGGCAAGATCCATTTCTGGTCTACCATGCTGTCATTCAACGTGACTTTCTTCCCCATGCACTTCCTGGGCCTGGCGGGTATGCCGCGTCGTTATGTGGACTACGCACCTCAATTTACCGACTTCCATCAGATTGCAACCATTGGTGCTTTCTGGTTCGGATTCTCGCAATTGCTGTTCCTGTACATTGTGCTGAAAACCTATCGCGGCGCTGGTGAAACAGCCACTGCGCAGGTATGGGAAGGCGCGGAAGGTCTGGAGTGGACACTGCCATCTCCGTTGCCATTCCACACATTTGAAACGCCACCTGTGGTCAAGTAACGTTACGTGATGACTCCAGAGCAAAAACGTAGGAACAGGATCACTGGTCTGATTCTGCTGGGATTGGTAGTAGCAATCTTCCTGTGGGCGATTTTCGGTCATGTACTGTCAGCGGCTTAAGGCTGCTGACGCTGAGCAAGGATGTCCAGGTGAGTGAAGATATTGGGGAACTGTCGAAAAGAAAGCTCAATTTCTTTCAGACAATGAAAGCGGTGTTGTGGGGGCTGTTCGGCGTGCGCCGCGGCTCCGGCTACCAGGACGATATTTCCCGACTCAATCCGGTGCATCTGATTCTTGGCGGAATTATTGCGACAGTCATATTTATTATTTTCTTGGTGATGGTGGCGCGCTGGGCCATATCCAGCCTCACCTAGTTGTTGAAGCGTTCCATGAGGGAGAACATTATGAGTGCAGGCCACTCGGTTCAGGTAAAAGAAGCACCTTATTATTATGTGCCGGCCGATTCGGCCCATCCGGTGAGGACAAGTATCACAATGCTGATTATTTTGATCGGTGCTGTGACCTGGATCAATCATGTTTCTTACGGCAAGTACATTCTGCTGGTCGGTCTGCTTGCGCTGTTCGTCAATCTGTATCAGTGGTTTGGTGATGCGATTCGCGAATCCGAAGCAGGCATGAACAGCAAACGTATTGATCTGTCCTATCGCTGGGGTATGGGCTGGTTCATCTTCTCTGAAGTCATGTTCTTTGCCGCGTTCTTCGGTTCGCTCTGGTATGCACGTGAAGTGACCACACCGTGGCTGAGCAATATGGATCACCAGTTGCTGCTGTGGCCAGGTTTTACTGGTCAGTGGCCTAATTTGGGCCCTGCAGGCATTGTTGAGCATTTTGAAACGGTCGGCCCATTCTGGCTGCCTACCAT
>JAFAGQ010000030.1 GCA_023422555.1 Pseudomonadota bacterium | reverse complement strand
GCCTGTTGCGCAGATAGCGCAGCAGTTCGTCAAGCACCAGCAGGATGGCGCCAATCGTAATGAACGTATCTGCCAGATTGAATGCAGGGAAATACGCGTCATTCCAGTAGAACAACAGAAAATCAATCACATGACCATACAGCGTTCGATCGATGACATTACCGATGGCGCCGGCCAGAATCAGCGACAGCGCTGTGCAGAACAGAGGCTGCGTCCGGTGCTTGCGCAGCAGAAATAGAATGAACACCGACGCGGCGACGCCAAGCCCCAGAAAAAACCAGCGTTGCCAGCCGGTTCCATCGGCCAGCATACTGAAGGCTGCCCCCTGATTGTAGATGAGAATGAAATCGAAGACCGGCAGCACGTTGACGCGCTGCAGATATTCAAAATTCTGCTCAAAGTACTGCTTGCTGATCTGGTCGGCCCCGATCAGTACCAGCGCAAGAATCAGCCACCAGAAATAGGGTACAGAGCGCGTTGCAGGCAGCGCGTCATTACGCATGGTGTCTGTCCTCACCGCCATGATGCAGGTTGTCATCACAGCGTGAGCAGATATCGGGATGGTCGGCGATTTTGCCTACTTCTTCACGATAGTGCCAGCAGCGTTCACATTTGCGATATTCCGATGGCGTAATGGTGAAATTCACCCCTTCGCCTGGTGTGCCGGCGTGTACCGTGGCACGAGACACAATGAACACAAAGCGCAGATCATCGCCCAGGCTCTGCAGAAACTCCAGATCCAGTCCGTCGGCAAAAACATCCACTTCGGCCTGAAGCGACGAGCCGATGCCGCCAGCACTGCGGACATCTTCAAGCTGTTTGTTCAGATCTGCACGAATCTCCAGGATACGCTGCCATTTTTTACTCAGGGCAGCGTGATCGGCCACTTCCGGAATCGTATGGTAGAGTTCGGTAAAGATGGTGACGGTCTTCGCACTGTCCGTATTTCTGAGAGTGGACTTCTGCAGCTCCTGCCAGGCCTCTTCCGCAGTGAACGAAAGTACCGGCGCCAGCAGCTTGACCAGACTCAAGGTGATATGCAGAAGTGCGGTTTGCGCAGAACGACGAGCCAGGCTGTCACGCGCCGTAACGTACAGGCGATCCTTCAGTGTATCCAGGTAGAACGAGCCCAGGTCTTCCGAGCAGAATATCTGCAGTCGTGCCATGGCAGGATGGAAATTGAATTCTTCATAGCTGGCCAGCACCTCTTTCTGCATATCCTGTGTCATTGCCAGGGCATACTGGTCGACTTCAAACAGCTTACCGGTTTCCACCATGTCGGTTGCCGCATCGAAGTCATTCAGGTTGCCAAGCAGGAAGCACAGGGTGTTGCGAATACGACGATAGCCTTCCACGACCCGTTTGAGAATCTGGTCGGAAATAGAAAGCTCTCCGGAATAGTCGGTAGAGGCGGTCCACAGACGAATAATTTCAGCGCCCAGCGAATCGGAGACTTTTTGCGGGGCGATGACGTTGCCCAGCGATTTACTCATTTTGCGACCCTGGCCGTCAACGACAAAGCCGTGAGTGAGCAGATTGCGGTACGGCGGTTCGCCAAACAGCATGGAAGAGGTCAGCAGGGAGGAATGGAACCATCCGCGGTGCTGATCAGAACCTTCCAGATACAGATCGGCAGGCCAGCGCAAGGTATCAGAATGCGAACCTTTCGTGGCATTGTCCTTGCCGCCGAGCACGGTGAAATGCGTGGTGCCCGAATCGAACCAGACATCCAGCGTATCGCGATTTTTCTCGTAATTGACTGCGTCTTCGCCCAGCAATTCGGCCGGATCCAGTGCCTGCCAGGCTTCAATCCCGTGTTTCTCGACACGCTGAGCCACTTCTTCCAGAAGCTCAACCGTGCGCGGATGCAGTTCGCCGGTTTCCTTGTGCACAAAAAATGCCATCGGCACGCCCCACTGACGCTGACGCGAGAGCGTCCAGTCCGGACGGTTGGCGATCATGGCATGCAGGCGGGCGCGACCCCAGGCTGGATAAAAACCGGTGGCATCAATCCCTGCCAGTGCTTTTTCACGCAATGTGCCCGAATTGTCGACGGGTTCGCGATCCATACCCGCAAACCACTGGCTGGTGGCGCGATAGATGATGGGCGTTTTATGACGCCAGCAGTGCATATAGCTGTGCTTGTGCGATTCGACATGCAGCAGTGTGCCTGCCTCCTGCAGCGCCTTCACGATTTCGGGATTGGCCTGCCAGATGGTTTTGCCACCGAAAAGTGGCAGAGAGGGGACATACTTGCCATCGCCCATGACGGGACTGATGATCTCGTCGTCACGCATGCCATTGGCCTTGCAGGACTGGAAGTCTTCTACACCATAGGCAGGTGCAGAGTGCACAATTCCGGTTCCTGTATCCACGGTGACGTAATCGCCAAGATAGATGGGGGACAGGCGATCATAGCCCGCATCCACGGCGGCCAGCGGGTGCCGGAAAGCAATATGGTCCAGCGCCTGACCGGCGCATTCAGCGATCACGGTTCCTTCAAGGTTCCAGTGCTCCAGACAAGCTTCGACGCGATCTTTTGCCAGCAACAGCAGGGAACCGGTAGGCAGGGGTTCTTTCAGTTCTACCAGTGCATAAACGACTTCGGGGTGTACGTTCAGTGCCTGGTTCGAAGGGATCGTCCATGGTGTGGTGGTCCAGATAACAACGGCACCGTCCTGCACCTGCTCCAGGCCGAAAGCGGTGGCCAGTTTGTCCTTCTGCGCGAACGGAAATGCCACGTCGATCGCGGGATCGTTACGGTCTGCATACTCGACTTCTGCCTCGGCCAGCGCTGAACCACAGTCAAAACACCAGTTCACGGGTTTGAGTCCGCGGAACACATAGCCTTTCTCCATGATCCCGGCAAGGGCGCGCAATTCGTTGGCCTCATTGCCGTAATTCATGGTGAGATAAGGATTCTCCCAATCACCGAGCACGCCCAGACGTTTGAAATCGGCGCGCTGCCGGTCAATCTGTTCCAGCGCATAGGCACGGGCCTTTGCCTGCACCTCGGCAACCGGCAGGTTCTTGCCGTATTTTTTCTCGATCTGAATTTCGATCGGCATGCCGTGACAGTCCCAGCCGGGCACATAGGGGGCGTCAAAACCCGCCATGGTGCGGCTTTTGAGAATAATATCTTTCAGTATCTTGTTGACGGCATGACCAATGTGAATGTCGCCGTTGGCATAGGGAGGCCCGTCATGAAGAATATAAGTGGGGCGACCGGCGCAGGCCTGGCGGACAGCCTGGTAGACTTTCTTTTCTTCCCACTCCTGAACCCAGCCGGGTTCGCGCTTGGGCAGGTTTCCCCGCATGGGGAAAGGGGTTTCAGGCAAATTCAGGGTGTTCTTATAGTCCATGGACAGCAAAATAGTTGCGAGCGACGTCCGCATCTTGGCGAATGGCGTCAGTCAGAGTTTGTAAATCGGGGAACTTTTCTTCATCCCTTACGGCATGTAAAAAGCTTATCTTGATAAGTTTACCGTATGCGGATATGTTTTTATCGAGAATATGTACTTCAAGCAGGACTTGTCCGTCATCCTCAACAGTCGGCCGCACGCCCAGGCTGGCAATACCCGGCAGCGGTCCGGCACCCAGGCCGTGAACCTTGACGACGTAAATGCCTGAGCGCAGCGCGCAACGAGGCATGACGCGCACATTCAATGTGGGAAAACCGATGGTCCGGCCCAGTTTGCGACCATGCACCACATGGCCGCTGATCTCGTAGGGATGACCCAGGAACTGGGCAGCGCGTTCGATGTCCGCAAAGGCCAGCGCCTGACGCAGCTCCGAGCTCGAATAACGCGTACCCTGAGGATCAATCACATCATGCAGGGTTTCCACGTCGAAACCAAAGCGGGCACCCGCCTCACGCAGGAGGGCGATATCGCCTTTTCGCTTGCTGCCGAAGCGGAAGTCTTCGCCCACATACAGCCACCGTACCGCCAGTTGCCGAACCAGGATGTCCTCGATGAACTGTTCGGGAGATTGCTGAGCAAAGTTCTGGTCAAAACGGCGAATATGAATATGCTCAATACCGCAACAGGCCAGGGCACCGATTTTGTCGCGCAGCGTGGAGACACGGGTCGGCGCAAGCTCGGGACGTTGTTCGCGAAGGGCAAAGTATTCCCTGGGGTGTGGCACGAAGGTCATGACCGAGGGAACCAGATTCCGGGCCGCGGCCGTACTGACCACATGCGCCAGCAGCTGCTGATGGCCAAGATGGACACCATCGAAATTACCAATAGTAAGCGCGCTGCCACGCTGGGCAGCGGAGGCAAAAGCCTGACGGGAGATTTGAAGAGGATTTTTCACGGGATACAGTTTACAATTTTAACTTGCAAGCAAGACGGAAGTATTCAGTTGAAACCAACAAAACCTGCGGCTACCCGTGTCGTCATCCTAATCTCGGGCCGAGG
>JAFAGQ010000413.1 GCA_023422555.1 Pseudomonadota bacterium | reverse complement strand
TTGAGCGGATGGTGGGCACCTTGATAGGTCTGTTACTGGCCGGAGGCGTACTTGCCATTTATCCACAAGGTCTGTGGCTGGTTATTACGCTCATGATATTGCAGTTCAGCATTGAAATGCTCGTCGTTCGCAATTATGCGCTTGCCGTCGTATTCATTACCGCGGCGGCATTGACCATTGGCACGGGTGGCGAACCAACAGCAAATATAGGGCACCTGCTTTGGGTCAGGGCCTCGGATACGCTCATCGGCTGCGTGGTAGGTCTTGTAATTCTGGCAGTGAGCTCACTGTTCATTGCAGAAACGCGGATTTCCCGGGAACTGGTGAGCACGCTTGCCACAATAAAAAAAGTGCTTTCCTTCGCTGCCAGGGGCGATGTCACCTCTGTCGACGCCCGGCGTTTACGGCGGGATCTGCAACACCGCAGCATCACGCTGCTGCAAACCTACGATACCTGCATTGACTCAACCCCAAAGCGCCGTGATATGGCTGAACACTCATGGCCCACAGTGATTGCCACGCAGCGCCTTGCCTATCGTGTACTCGCCTTGTGCTGGTCACTCGAGGCTAAGGCTGATGACACAGACAGAGCTCAAACCGCGCGCACTCTATTCGGCCCTCAGGGTGAACAGGAGATCGGACAGGCACTTCTGGATTTGTCCAACGCCATTCGCTCTGGCACCAGAGCCGCCCCGCTTGCGCACTTACCAGACTTTATCTCAATTGAAATGCAGAATCTGAGGGATTCGCTGGTAGCTGTGGACAATATGAGCGATTCAAGTCACGATCAGGGCCGACGTCGTGACTGAATCTGTTAACTCAAACCAGACATAAGTTCACTTAGCAGGCTGCGAGCTGCCTCGGTCGTTCGTGTTACAGGGTACGCAGTGCTCCATACAATATTGATACTACGACTGATCTCTGGAGAGCATAGCGGAATGTACGTGAGTCCATTGATCACAGCGGGCGTGCTACCCAGGAAAGGACGTATGGAGCAAACCTTATTCTGATGCATAAGCGTATTGATCAAATGTGTCGAATTCGTATTTAAAATCGCCTTAACCTCACTACCGATACTGGTGGCCGCGTGATCAATCATTTGACGCATTCGATTCGGACGCATCGTTAAAGCCAGTGGATATGACAACGCACGTTTGAGTTCTACAGTAGTCGACAACTCCGACATCATTTCTGTTGTGCCGCACAAACACATCACTTGCCGGCCGCATTCGATTGAATTCAGACTACTGTCGTTTTGTCCTTCCGGCAATATGCCTATTTGTGCCGTACCGTTGATAATCCACTGATGGACCGCGTGACTATCTCCTTCGAGCACTGTGAGGCTGATTAACGGATACTTCTCCGAAATCGTGGTAAAGAGTTCCGGTCCCAATTGTTCTACCAACGCATTCGGAACAGCAATGACCAATTCTCCTGATGGGGCAGATCCGACCTGCGCCATGGCCGCTTCGGCTTCTGCGACGTTCTGAAAAATCTGGTGCGCGAATTCTATTAATCTTGTGCCTGCTTCCGTGAGGATGACTCCACTGGCACTACGTTCAAACAATGCCACACCCATGGCTTCTTCAAGCAATTTAATCTGTCGTCCGACTGCTGTTTGAGCGCGCAGCAATCTGACGGCAGCACGATTGATGCTCCCCTCTTCCGTGACAACCAGGAATGCATGCAAGTGATCGAGATTGAGTGCCAAGTCCATGACTCCTTTAAGTATGCGACTTTTTTGAGAAGGGGGCTGCGCCGATTGTACTACCTACTCCTGGTAATACTTCATTAGACTGATACTCATGCTTACGCTAAGCATCATACTTAAAATTAAAAGGGAGACATGCGGAAATGCTAAAGAATCGGCGTCACCTACTCAAGACAGCTTTAGGCGGGGCGGCTTTCTGTGCCATGCCCAAAATCGTGCTTGCAGACGACTATCCATCCAGGCCAATAAGATTTGTCGTTCCAGTAAGCCCTGGCGCAGGCACTGACAGTGTCGCCAGAATCATGGCGGATCACCTATCTCAAGTGATGAAAACGACGTGGGTGGTTGAAAATCAGGGAGGCGCTAGCGGCCAGATTGCGACTCAGGCAGCAGCTCGCGCATCGCCTGACGGCTACAACCTGATGCTGGGCTATGTCAGCACCCACGGCACTCTTCCTGCCTATCGCAAAGTTCCGTACGACCCAATCAAAGATTTCACGCATATTGCAATGATGGGAGGGGCACCAAACGTACTGGTCACCAACATGTCTGGGCCAGAGACGTTCGAGCAATTTTTGGAAGTCACAAGAAAGAACCCGGGCAAATTCAGCTACGCATCCGGAGGCGTGGGCACCATTACCCATCTTGTGTTCGAAGGTTTAAAACTGATTACCGGCATCGATGTACTGAATGTACCCTATCGCGGTCTGGGTCCGGGCTTCAACGATATGGTTGCCGGTCAGGTACAGTTTTGCATGCCGGGATTGGCAGGAGCAACACCTTATATTAAATCTGGCAGAATGCGTGCCCTGGCAGTAAGCGGATCACAACGCGCACCACTCTTGCCGGATGTCAGAACATTTAAGGAAATTGGCCTTCCAGAACTGGAAACCGTTCAATGGCTTGGCATTATGGGCCCCAAAGGTATGCCAGAACATATCACCCAAACATTGTGGTCAGCAGTGGATCGCGTGCTAGCCGAGCCAGAAGTCAAAAAAAGACTCGCCGGCGAAGGAATCGAGACGATGCCCATGACTCAAAAAGCTTTTTCCAAATACGTATCCGATGATTTGGCTCATTGGCAGAAAATCGTGAACACTCAAGGCCTGAGGGAGGCACAAAAATGAATTCAGCAGCACCAAAACATTCCGGTCGGCGTATTGCAATTGTTGTCATGTCAGACGAACATTCCGGCGTTGCTCTGTCTTCTGTCGGACACCCGTGGATCAAAACACCATATATGGACTCATTCGCGAGTACAAACACGAGATTTACTTCTGCCTACACCAACTCCCCAATATGCATTCCAGCGAGAGCCGCTTTCACAACCGGGCGGTACGCACATGAAAGTCGAAACTGGGACAATGCTCTTCCGTATTACGGAACACCCAAAGGCTGGACCCACGAGTTACGCGACGCCGGGATTGATATAACCTCCGTTGGCAAACTGCATTATCGCAGTGAACAGGAAGATACTGGCTTTACACGTCAAATATTGCCCATGCATGTGATCAATGGCGTTGGGGATTTACTGGGTTCGGTGCGCGATCCCCTCCCCGTACGCCACAAATCCCGCGCGATGGCCGATGAAGTGGGAATTGGCGAAAGCAGCTATACGAGATATGACCGAGATATTGCCAAAGCATCAATCGAATGGATCAAAGATCACGCAGATCAGGATAACTGGGTATTGTTTTCTTCATTCGTTGCACCACACTTTCCGCTGATTGCTCCCGAGCAATTCGCCTCCCAGTACCGTTTGGAAGATATTCCTCTGCCAAAATTATCCAAGGCGCAGGATCGTAATGATCACCCGTGGATAGAAAGCTTTCGCAAGTGTTTTACCCATGATAATTATTTCGACGACCAGAAGCGACAAAGAGCACTGCTCAGCTATGGCGCGCTCTGTAGCTTTATGGACGATCATTTCAGACAAATCTGCGAGACATTAGAACAATGCGGATTAGCGGACGAGGCGCTTGTCATTTACACATCAGATCATGGTGACAATATGGGTGCCCGCGGACTTTGGGGGAAATCCACTATGTATGAAGAAGCGTCTCGAATTCCGTTACTCATGCGTGCTCCGGGCGCACCAACGCGCAAGATAGTAGGCACTCATGTATCACTTGTTGATGTCGCGCCGACATTACTCGAATGGATGGGCGTCCCCGTTCCCGAATCGTTGCCGGGCCAGTCTCTCGTGGACCTTGCTGTTTCGCCGGATGATCCGCAGCGTCCTGTTTTTTCGGAATATCACGCTGCAGGCGCAGAATCAGGTGCTTACATGATAAGGCAAGGTAAGTGGAAACTGATTTACTATGTAGGGATGGACCCTGAACTTTTCGATCTGGAAAATGATCCTGATGAGCTAAACAACCTAGTGCCGGGTAAAACCCACGAAAAAATAGTCGAACAACTCACCTCAACGCTCAGAGGTATTGTCGATCCTGAGCTGCAGGACGCCAAAGCCAAGGAAGATCAAAGAGCCTTGATAGAGAAACACGGCGGCCGAGAGGCGGTAGTTGCTCGAGGTGGCTTTGGCGCGACACCGGCGCCAGGATCACAAGCTGACTTTCGCTAAACCGATCGCCGTTTCACTTAAGCTAGTTCTGCTCGCTCAAAAACGCAGTAATCGTGTCCTGAAAATGTGTGGTCGGACGCCCAATCAATCGGGCAAGTTCGCCGCCATTATCGAACAGTGCGCCTTTGGCTACGCCTGCATCGGTGTCCGACAGAATCGTGGCAACGATCTCGGGTGTGCCGTCTTTCAGCAGCGTTGCCTTGAACGCTTCCGGCGCCATGTCCTGATATGTCATCGACTTGCCTGATACTTCTTTCACGACAGCAGCCAAATCTTCCAACGTGAAAGACGCATCGCCCGCCAGTTCATAGGTACGGCCTGCGTGATCTTCACCTGCCAGCACGGCCGCCGCGGCTCTTGCATAATCAGCGCGCGCAGCCGACGAGATACGTCCTTCTCCCGCTGCACCAATGAGAACGCCTTTTTTGAACGCGTCGGGCAAACGCCACGTATAGACTTCCGTATACCAACCATTGCGCAATAACACAAATGGAATACCCGATTCCGCGAGGGCCGATTCGGTATCACGGTGTTCCTCAGCAAGGTACAACGGCGACGAATCCGCACGAAGTATGCTGGTATAAGCGATCAAACCGACGCCGGCTTCCTTTGCAGCGGTAATCACGTTTCGATGTTGTTCCCTGCGACTACCCACTTCGCTGCCGGACACCAGAAGCAGACGATCGATACCCTCGAAGGCGCTCTTCAGGGTTTCCGGACGAGCATAATCTGCAGTACGAACCTCTACACCCTTTTGACGGAATGCATTTGCCGCCGCTTCACTTTTGGCGGGATCTCGCATGCCCGCGACGATATTGCCGGCTGGCACCGTCTCGAGCAGAGCATTGATGACATGTCCACCGAATTGGCCGGTAGAGCCGGTAACAAAGAGTTTGGATGTGGCTGACATTTTCGTTTCCTTTGGTCTTTAATTGAGACCAGGTAGTATAATGAGACCGAATTCAAGCGTAAAGGAGGCAGAATTTTGAAACAAGGTGAGATGACAGTAACCACATGCGCATCAGTCAGCGGCGAAACCTTGGGCCGCAAGCAAAATCCGTCATACGATGCCAAATGTCCGGTGAGGGATGTTCTGGATCGCATCGGCGACAAGTGGTCGACACTTGTGCTGCTTACGCTGGCCAATGACCCTCACCGCTTCAGCGCACTTCAGCGGGCAATTCCTGACATATCCAAGCGAATGTTGACGCAAAGTTTGCGAGATCTGGAGCGCGACGGATTAATTGCGCGGCAAGTGTTTCCGACCAAGCCACCCAGCGTCGAATACAGCCTGACTTCTCTGGGTAAAACCATTCTTGACCCACTGGCCGTTCTGGTGCAATGGGCCGATAAGAACCATGCAACGATTAAAAGTGCGCGACTGGCATATGATAAGGCGTTGTGAGCACTTGAATCAGTTTAACCTTCTTCCAATGCTTGATGCGCATGCACCCTTGAAGTAACAACAAGAACCTCCGCCTCCTCTTCACTTATTGTTGTTATTTTATGAGGCAATTCGGAATCAAAATAAATACTATCTCCGACACCCAGGTCAAAGCTTTTCGTGCCCACGGTGATACTTACGGTTCCACGAATGACAAACATGAATTCTTCCCCAGGATGAGGAA
>JAFAGQ010000398.1 GCA_023422555.1 Pseudomonadota bacterium | reverse complement strand
CACCCATCAGATACGAACGTGTCAACTCCGACACAGGAGAGGAAGTTCCCTGGAAAGAGATCGTCAAGGCATTTGAGTACAGCAAGGGAAACTATGTGGTGCTCGAACCGGATGACATTCGTGATGCAGCGCCGCAGAGCAAGGAATCGGTGGATGTTGAGACGTTTGTTGATGTCACTGAAATCGGGCCGGCGTATTTTGAAAAGCCGTATGTTCTTGTTCCGGGAAAGAAGGCAGAAAAAGGCTATGTGCTGCTGAGGGAAACGCTCAGGGACACGGGCAAAATTGGAATAGGACGGGTCGTGATTCGCACACGTGAGTATCTGTGCGCGGTCATGCCGCAGGATGCTGCGCTTTTGCTGGTGCTATTGCGTTATCCCCAGGAACTGGTGGATGTGGACGAATACAGAATTCCTGAAGGAAAACTGAGCGACTATCGTATTTCCAAAAAGGAAATGACAATGGCCAGCCAGCTGATTGCTTCCATGGCTGCCAAGTGGGCACCTGGCGACTACAAGGATGAATTTCGTCAGCGACTTTCCGATGTGATCAAAAAGCGGATGAAGGCCAACAAGGTTACCAGTCGCGAAGACGAAGAGGAAGACGACGCCGACGTACCAGAGAACGCAGCGACCAATGTCGTTGACTTTATGTCGCTGCTTAAGGAGAGCCTGGCCAGTAACAAACGTACCCCACCCAAATCGGTAGCGAAATCAAAGAAAACCACGGACGAAAAAGCTGCCTCGGGCTCAGAGTCTGCCAAAGCAGGTAAAAAGGCGTCTGCGAAGAAGGCATCTACGGGAAAGGTATCGTCATCATCCAAACCGTCAACAGCGAAAAAGACGACTACCAGTAGGAAGGCAGCCACGGGAAGCAAGAGCAAAGCCGCTAAATCCACGAGTGCAGCGAAGAAGAAATCAGCAACAGCGGCGAAGAAAAAAAGTCCGTCACGAAGCACATCCAGTACCCGGAAAGCAGCCTGATTTTCGATTGTGATCGAACTGTCGCGGAGCTTTTATGAGTCTTGCCGATTATCAGCGAAAACGCAGGTTTGACCGCACGTCGGAACCCAAAGAAGGTCCGGTGAAAGGCGGGCGCACCCTGTTCGTCGTTCAATTGCATCATGCCAGCCATCGTCATTACGATTTCAGGCTGCAGGTCGGAGGCGTACTCAAGAGCTGGGCAGTCCCCAAAGGACCCAGCCTGGACCCGACTGTAAAGCGCCTGGCGGTGGAAGTGGAAGATCACCCCGTCAGTTATGCCGATTTCGAGGGTGATATTCCCAAGGGCGAGTATGGCGGTGGCAACGTCAGAATATTCGATCGTGGCATCTGGAGTACCGATGCCGATGCCGAAGCGCAGCTGGCAAAAGGACATTTGAAGTTTGAACTTTTCGGCCAGATACTGCAGGGCAGCTGGCATCTGGTCCGCAGTCATCGTCGCAGCCGCCAGCCTGAATGGCTGCTGTTCAAGCAGGAGGATGCTTTTGCAGAAAAGCGCGAGGCGGATGATTTTCTGGATGCGCAAGGGCGGCCACTCGCAACACGCGCCGTTGTAAAAAATGCCACGCAGAAGCATGCTGTTCGGAGAAGTCCAAAGAATAAGCCGGCAGAAGAAGTAGCGGTTGGACGTAAAGAAAAGAAAGACCCGAAAGAAAAAGAAGGACAGAAGAAGCAATCGGCCAGCAGGACGGTCCGCGCCTCTGCCAAAAAATCACAGTTGTGGGAAAAGCAGCTCGACGCTTTCAAAAAGGCACACCGCCAGACGCTCAAGGCCCAGCCTTTCGCGCCTCAATTGTGCCATGCCGCTGACAAGGCACCATCCGGCGATCAGTGGCTTCATGAGGTGAAGTGGGATGGTTATCGATTGCTCTGCACCATTGTTGACGGCGTTCCTGCACTGTGGTCGCGCAATGGACTGGACTGGACCGAGAGGCTTCCGGAGATCGCTCGTGATATGGCATCCCTTGGATTGCAGGACGCGGCGTTCGATGGAGAATTGGTCGTTCTTGACGGGGTGCGCAGTGACTTTTCCGCCCTGCAGGCCACGCTATCCGGAGAGAAACAGGCGCCGCTGAGTTATCTGCTGTTTGATCTGATTCATCTGAACGGACTGGATCTTTGTGACGTGGCGCTGCTGGATCGCAAGACACTGCTCGAATCCGTGCTGCAGGACGCACCATCACGTTTGCGATACAGTTCGCATCTGATTGGATCCGGTCCTCAGGTCTTTGAACAGGTGACGGCGGAAAAACTGGAAGGCATCATTTCCAAGCGCGTGGATGCACCATACCATGGCGGGCGAAGCCGCAGCTGGCAGAAGATAAAAATGGAACTGAGCGACGAGTTCGCCATTGCAGGCTTTATTGAACCGCAAGGCAGTCGCGTTGGTATCGGCTCGTTGCTTCTGGCTGCGCCCGAAGGAAAAAAGAGGTGGCGACTGGCCGGACGCGTTGGCACCGGTATGAACGATGCCATGCTGCGCCAGCTTTCTGCTCACTTGCGGCCACTTGCGGTGAAGCAGCCCACAGTCAGGGTAGAAGGTATCGATTCTGATTTGCGACGCGCGAAGTGGGTGAAGCCGCAGCAGGTTGTGGAAGTCTTTTATCGCGGACACAGCAGCCAGGGTTTGTTGCGCCATACTGCATTCAAGACGCTGCGCGAAGACAAGACGGTTGCTGACCTCAGGCGCAGCCAGACAGACGAGGAGCCTATGACAGAAAATATTGTTGAGATCAGCAGTCCGGATCGTCTGGTTTATCCGGAAATGAAAATCACAAAGCAGGATGTGGCCGATTATTACGACCGTGTTATGGACTGGTTGTTGCCCGAGCTGCAGGGAAGGCCGCTGTCGGTGCTGCGCTGCCCCGACGGGACTGCCAGGGCATGCTTTTTTCAGAAACATCATACGGCAGGTATGGATGTCAGCACGGTCAGACTGAAGGAAGAGCAGGGCGGCAGTCAGGACTATCTGATGGTAAAGAACAGGTCAGATATCATGCAGCTCGTGCAGTTCAATGCTATTGAATTTCATCCCTGGGGTGCAAAGGCCGACAGTCCCGATCATTGTGATCGGCTGGTCTTTGACCTTGATCCTTCCGAGGAAGTGCGCTGGCCCGAAGTGAAAAAGGCTGCACGCCAGTTGCGTGATCTGCTTGAACAATTGCAGTTGCAATCCTTTCTGCGCACAACCGGAGGCAAGGGATTGCATATTGTTGTACCGCTGGACCCGCCTGTTCCCTGGGATGAGGCGCGACATTTTGCGCGTGCGTTTGCCGAGTCGCTGGCCGGCGCGCACCTCGATAGGTACATAGCAACGGCGTCAAAAAAGCAGCGCAAAGGCCTCATCTTTGTTGATTACCTGCGAAACGGGCGTGGCGCTACCAGCATATGTTCCTACTCGCTGCGGGCGCGTCCCGGCGCTGCTGTTGCAACACCATTACGCTGGGATGAACTTGGCAGACTCAAATCGTCGGACGCATTCACGATCAAAAACCTGCCACAACGCCTCGCGCGACTTTCGGCAGACCCATGGGAAGACATGCAGTCCGTAAAGCAGGGACTGCCGACGGTGCCGTAGCACACTTGTCATTCCCATCCGCCAGCGTCATTCCCAGCCACCACCCAGGGCCAGAAAGACATCGACCTGCATGTTGGCCAATTGCGCCTGTGATGAAGCCAGTGCGCTGTCGGCGCTCACCAGGGTGCGCTGCGCATCCAGTACAGGCAGATAGTCCGTTTTTCCTGCCTTGTACAGGACCGATGCCTGATTTGCCGCTTCCGCAGCAGAGTCTCTTGCCGCTTTCAATGATGCGTGTCTTTCGAGCTGCCTTGCGTAGGTAACCAGGGCACTCTCGGTTTCCTGAAGCGCATTCAATACAGCTGCATCAAAATTTGCGTACTCTGCGTCTGCAGCTGCGCGCGCCTGAGCAATGGCTGCCTGGGCGGCACCTGTGTTGGGCAGTGTCCAGGAAATCAACGGACCCATATTCAGACTGAACGTGCTTTTCTCTCCCATCATGCTCATGGGGCCTGCTGATGCGGCCGCCAGTCCCAGCGTGATTTTGGGGTAGAGGTCGCCTATCGCCACACCGATGCGTGCCGTTGCTGCCGCCAGTTTATGCTCAGCCTGGCGAATGTCTGGTCGGCGACGCAGGAGCTGCTCGCCGTTCCCAACAGGAATTGAACCCGTAAATCTAGGTGGTGTTGCACACTTCAACAGTGATGCAGGCATGGATGCCGGTGTTTCGCCAGTGAGTGTTGCCAGTCTGAACAAAGCAATCTGTTGCTGCGCCTGGAATGTGGGAATGTTGGCTGACAATTGCTGAACCAGTGCACGTGCCCGCGTGACATCCAGTTGTGTGCCGCGACCGGCCTGCCACAATTTCCTTGCAATATTGCTGGACTCCTGCTGGATTCCCAGCGATTTTTTTGCCGATGCCAGTTCCATGCCTGCCGAGCAGATATTGGCATAGGCGCGAGCGGTTTCCGCCGCGACCGTTACTCTTGTAGCCTCGTAAGCCGCCTGCGCGGCTGCTGAATCCTGTTGTGAGGCCTCTATGGCTCGGCGTATCTGTCCAAAAAGATCTGCCTGATAGGAAATATTGACGCCACTGCTGTAAGACCAGCGATTCGGCGGGCGCAGATCAGGTTGCAGCTGCTGCAGGCCGGAGCTGTGGCCGTATTGGGGAGATGCGCTGACGCCGATTGTGGGCGATTGCTGTGCCTCGGTTCCCTGGACGGCAGCACGGGCGCGTTCCAGATTTGCCTGCGCCGCCCGCAGATTCGCATTGTTTGCCAGTGCTTTGCTGATCAACTGATCGAGCACCGGATCATGATTAAGCCGCCACCAGTGATCGGGCAAAGGAGCAACGGAATAAACATTCGTACCGCGCGTGCCAATAAAATTTCCCTGTGCCGATGATCGCTGCGCGACAGCATCCTTAGGTCGGTCATAATCGGGCCCTACCGTGGTACACCCTGCCAGCAACAGGGCAATGAGAGTTAATGCTTTTGTACGATATTTCATCATCAGTCCTGATCAATACTGACTGTTGCTGTCTGGCCTGCCACCAGCAAGATCGCGGGGTCTTTGTCGTCGATGGCGATACGCACGGGGATACGCTGGGCCAGGCGAATCCAGTTGAAGGTCGGATTCACGTTTGGCAGCAGGTCACTGCCAATGCTGCGATCACGGTCAGCAATGCCAAGT
>JAFAGQ010000397.1 GCA_023422555.1 Pseudomonadota bacterium | reverse complement strand
TTTTCTTGTCATGGATCGGAACGTCCAGTTCGTATTACAATGCTATTGTAGCCATTCCGGTCACATCCCATTCCAGGTACACATTCATCATGCAAAAATTCGTAGCGTTGACTGCTATTGTTCTTCTACTCGCCGGCTGTGGCGTCCGTCAGGGCTACTATCAAGGTGCACCCGCCGTGCCCGCTGATGCACCTCCTCCAACTTCCCTGCTTTCACAATAAGCTGTCATGAACGAACCAGGCATTCAAACAAGTCTTGTACGCCCGCTGCATCAGGGCCTGCAGATCTCTGCAGAGGTCAACGGTCTTGTGCTGGATATTTATCTTGTTGTAGCTGCGGTCGACTTCGATCAGATCCCTGATATTGTTCCTGCCGAGCGCTTCGAACAGGAAGGCCAGATTCATATTGCAAGTCTTGGTCTGGAAGACGAACCTGTAGAAGACGAAATGGAATCCATTCTGGCGAATATGGACTCAGGAGATACGGTCCTTTTTTTCTGTGCCGACACGCAAGCTTATAACGTAGCGCTTGATTTCGTGAATTACTCGGGCGACCGGCAGTTTCTGCCTGTAAGCTGAAAGATTCGATCGCCAGTCCCTGCTATCGTGCCTGCGAATGTGCTTTTTGTTTTCTTTTAGCAGTTCCGTCACAAAGATCGAGTGACTGTTCACCTCTTCCGGAACGAGCAGCCAGAGCTGCTTTCTGGCGCGGGTCATTGCCACATAAAAAAGTCTGCGTTCATCGGCAAACGCAAAGTCTTCTTGTGGCGGCAGAAACTGCTCTCTCACTGGATCAATCGGCTTTTCGGATGGAAAGCCGTATACGCCTCGCTCCATATTCAGAATCAGCACATAATCGGCTTCAAGCCCCTTGGAAGCATGCACGGTGCTGGCCTGTATCTGCAACATCGGGTAGCGCCTGTCGAATTCCGTCAATAATGATTGTGCAGGCAGCAAGTGCGAAAATCGCGCCAGTATCAGAACGCTGAATTTCAATTGACATACCACTGCGTCGCTGTTGCTTGCGGGATCAATATTGCCTGAACGAATCGATGCAACTTTTGAAGCTTCCTCCTGCAGCAGAGAAAGAATGGTTGCGAGTCCGCGGGTCTGCATTGCGATTGTAATAACTGGCGCGCCGCCATGCCTGACAGCATAAAGTTGCTTGGTGTTCTGAAACGCATTTTTCATCAGAAACCGGCTGCTGATCCGGCAAAGATCCTGATTAAAACGAAACGTACGGCTCAATGGAATCAGCCGATATTGAGGGTGTACCCGCTCACCAAACTGCGTGCAATAGCGAATATCGCTGCCGGCAAAGCGGTAGATGGCCTGCCAGTCATCCCCCACGCAAAACAGTCGGATACCCGGTTGTTGCGCCAGCATGGCCGCAATCAGAGCGTACCGGTGGGACGAGATATCCTGAAACTCGTCGATAAGAATGTCCCGCCACGGAACCAGGAAGCGCCCTTCCCTCACATACTGTGTGGCTCGCGAAATCATTCCGTCAAAATCAATTTCACCTCGATCCCGTATATGCGCATCATAGGCCTGTACAAGTGGTTCCAGCAGCGACAGCACGCAGCGGTTCTTGCGCTCAACAGCTGGATCCGACAATACGCTTGCACCAGAACCGATATTAGCAATGTCAGCCTTGGTTTTGGCGAGCCGATACAAAGGTAGCAGATCTGCCAGCGTCTCCAGCAAGATCTCCCATCGTTCCGAGCCCATCAGCTTCGACAGGCAGCCAGGTGCCGATGCAACACACTTCTTCCACCAGGCGTTGTCATCATTGTTCGTCTTTTCGGCAGCACAGGCGTTTTCAGCATCACATGCAGTAATTGGGTAATTCGGGTAGCGATTCAGAAGGCCATGCTGCTGATGCAATCTCTGGGTCAGATCCTGGATAAGCGATCCTGTATCCGCAGCATATGCCGGGGCTTCCCACAATTGAATATATGGCGTGCCATAGCGACGATGAATGTCTGATAGACGGACCGCGAGCTGGCGCACTTCACGGGGCACGGCGTTTTGTTCAACGTAATCGAAAACGTCGATATACACATCGATATCAGGAAGAAAAAAGCTCGCCCGGTATGGCATTCGTTTGCCCAGATAGACTTCTTGCGGATAATGCGCACGATAGTGATAAGCAAAACCCATCAGAATGAAAGCATTGGCAACCAGGCAATCCAACGGATTGCGCATCAGCTCACCATTGAGTGAACGCAAGGGCCGCGATGCAAACGAAGCCAGATAGGCATCACGACTGACATACTCGCCGGACAATGACAAACGTGGTTCGACAATTGCAAAATATTCAAACAGCAGGCGAGCATAGTCATCGGATCGTTCCGTGAATTGTTGAATCTGCTCATTCAGAAAACCACGCAAAGTTTCAGGCTGCGTGCAGAAACCGGTGATTCGGGGACGATCTTGTTCAACCTGCGTGACGATTTGCAAACCCAGACTATGGAATGTGCTGGCCACAAAGTCATCAACTGAAAGACGATCTGCCAGCCGTCTGTGCAGTCTGTCCTGTATCTCCACGGCCGCTTCGCGCGCAAAAGCCAGGCACAGAATTTCCTCTGGAGCCGCCAGGCCATTGGCCACCAGGAACGCCACGCGCCCGGTGAGGGTACTGGTTTTACCTGTCCCTGCCCCGGCAAGCACAAGCGTCGCTGCTGCCTCCGACACACAGGCGCGGCGTTGCTCTTGGGTTAATGGCGTACTCTCGATGACATCAAACAACCCGGCATAGTCCGCCAGCCGTTGCGCTTCCGTCTCGGTCATATCGAAGCCGGCTTCCGGCTCGCGCGTATCGACACCGACTTCCGTCTCGCTGATTTCGGCACGAACTCCCCTCTTGCTGATATCAACGCTGGCTTCTGTGTCACTATCGACACTATGTTGCGCTTTGGCCTGCATACTCCGTGGACCGAAAAATTGACCTTTTCTTAGCTTAGTATGGCCATTTCACGAGGTGACTTGTGAAGGGATGTGCCGATCCATGCGTGATTCAACGAATGCCTGGGCGAAGCCGTGATGACTTCGCGATCAATCGCACTCGACATCACAAGTGTTGTATGAATCCTACGATTCGATGAGCTGTCTTACCTTCCGATGTTGGGAAATCTGCAGACAAAATAAAAACCGGTAACGTGAAAACGTTACCGGTTCGGTTATACCTACTGGGCTATACGCCCTGCGAGTATAAAGGCCTCTACTGTTCACTGCCGCCAGGCGGACACCCCGCTGGCGTCTGTGTTGCCCTTAAATCAGGGACGCGGACGAGACAGATCCTGTACAGGTGCCGTACCATCCTGCATTGGCATTGGCTGACCAGGAGCTGCCTGAGTGGCTGGTGCAGGTGGTGGTGTGACAGGCTGAACGCCTGCAGGCACTGGACGACCGTCAGGGCCAATCACTGTTGTCTGCGAATTACCAGTCACTGGAACCGTACCCGCTGGTACAGTTTGCACCCGAGCATTTTGCTGCTGAGCCTGTTCTGGTGTCACAGGCACTGTTGTTTCAGTCATACGCAGCGTAGGCTCAACATACATATCCTGAGATTTTGCCCAGGCTGAACGGGTATCCTTTGCCTCGCCCAGTGCATGACGGGACAGATTGTCAGAAGGCCTTGCAGCGTTTGCATTGACAGAGGCCGCAGTTGCGAGAACGATCATAGCGGGAACGAGAATTTTTTTCATAAAAGAACCCCTTTAATAAACATAAACAAAACTTATACGGCTTTCATATTAACAACTGATACTCAAACGAA
>JAFAGQ010000380.1 GCA_023422555.1 Pseudomonadota bacterium | reverse complement strand
TCACATTTGCGGTTCTGTATCGTTTTACGCTGATGGCCTCGGACCAGCCCAAAGGCGTGGTGGCCGCCGTGATGAGCCTGATCATGATGCTGATGCAGGCCGTGGGCATTGAACTGTTCAAACTGGTATACGTGCATTGGGGACTGGCAGCCCTTTGCGTGATGAATGGTCTGCTCATGCTGGCGTTTGCCGCGCTGACACCGCCGCTCATGCGCAAGGCCATGCGGGTGGCCACGCCCGGACCGTCGATGCCGGCAGACTAGACGCACGCCAGCCGCACGCGACGCCTACAGTCCGTCCAGCTTCTCGTGCAGTACCTCGCGGCTGATCTCGCCGATCTGCGTGTCCTTCAACGCATCCTGATTGAAGAAAAGCGTGGTTGGCAATCCGCGGGCTTTGAACCGGGAAGACAGAGTCGAATCAGGATCCAGGCGAATCCACCGGGCCAGCTCCACCAGTCCTTCCTGTTCAAGATATTGAGCAATCTGCGTCCGGGATTCTCCCTGATTCACAAAAAGAAAGGCCACCTGCGGGTTATCGCGCGCCGACTGCTCCAGCATCGGCATCTCGCGCCGGCAGGGTCCGCACCAGGAAGCCCAGAGATTGACCACGACCTTGCGGTTCTGCAGTTCTTTCAATCCATGTAACTGGCCGTCCATGCCAGCCAGAGATACCGACGGTAGCGGCTGGGCCTGCGGACCCGGTACCAGGAAACGGATGGCGATCATCAGGGCCGCCACGCCAGCCAGCAACGCGCCTCCAAAAGCGCGAAGACGCCAGCCCTGCAGCAGAACCAGCGAGACCACAGCCGCCGCAACCGCCCAGGCGGTATCCAGACCCCCCTGCCACACGTAAAAGATGCGCCAGGGCTGCGTCAGAAAGCTGTCCCAGTGGCGAATCACAAACCCCAGACGCGCACTGGCCAGCACCAGCAGCATGACCAGCCACGGCCAGCGATCAAATTGCGGACTGATGCGACGCGTCAGTACGGCACAGCCCGCCAGCAAAGCGATCACACCTGTGATAACTGCGAGAGCCATGGGAGCAAAGAAAAACGGACCAAGTGCCATGTCAGAAAGAAGCTGGAATCGTGAAGGAAAGTCGCCGACATCATAGCATCAGGGCTAACTGCAATATCGCCGCACCCGCTTTGCATATAATATCAGGCTGTTGCCCATCCCTTGCCGGCGCAAGCCCGCCCCTCTGACCCACGCATGACTATATCGTCCAACACCGCTACAACCGAAAACAAGCGCTCGCCGGTCCTGGTTTCCGTCAGAGGTCTGAAAAAGCATTTCGATCTGGGCCGGCAGCAACGGGTCTATGCGGTCAACGGGGTCTCGTTTGATATCCATGAAGGCGAAACCCTGGGTCTGGTGGGCGAGTCGGGCTGTGGCAAGTCCACGACGGGCCGAAGCATTCTGGGGCTGCACGACCTCACCGAAGGTCAGGTCACTTTTCGCGGTCAGGACATCCATCACCTGAAACGCAAGGCGCGGCGCCAGGTGCAGCGTGATATGCAGATGATCTTCCAGGATCCCTATGCAAGTCTGAACCCGCGCGCCAGCGTCTTCGACCTGATTGCAGAACCCCTGGAAATCCATGGGCTTTGCCGGGATCCCAAAGAAAAGGCGCAACGCATAGGCAGTCTGCTGGAAGAAGTGGGGCTGAATCCCTCGTTTGCGCGACGCTACCCTCACGAATTTTCGGGCGGGCAAAGACAACGGATAGGCATTGCACGCGCCCTCGCACTGGAACCTGCCTTTATTGTGGCTGACGAACCCATTTCCGCGCTGGATGTCTCCATTCAGGCGCAGATCGTCCAGCTACTGCAGCGACTGCAACAGGAGCGCGGGCTCACCTATCTGTTCATTGCGCATGATCTGGCGATGGTGCAATATGTCTCCGACCGGGTCGGCGTCATGTACATGGGCTACATGGCCGAACTGGCAGACAGTGAAGCGCTTTATCATCGTCCTTTGCACCCCTACACCCAGATGCTGCTTTCAGCCATCCCCATTCCTGATCCACAGAAGCAGCGACAGAAAATGCAGCAGACTGTGCCGGGCGAACTGCCCAGCCCCATGACAGCCACTACCGGCTGTGCGTTCAAATCACGCTGTCCTCGCGCCATGCCCGTCTGTGGCACCGAGGCGCCGGTATGGCGGGAGCATGCGCCTGCCCATTTTGCAGCCTGTCATGCCCTGGACGCGGAGGCAGCGCGGCCATGAAAAAATATGTCCTGTATCGTTTCCTGCTCATGCTGGGCACGATTTTCATCATCGCAACGCTCACCTTTATTCTTATGCACCTGATACCCGGCACGCCGTTTGATCAGGAACGCCAGAGCAGCGCCGCCGTGCAGGAAAACCTGCGGGCGTTCTATAAACTGGATCAGCCGGTTTTCGTCCAGTATCTGCATTATCTGAAGGCCATCGTCACCTTTGACTATGGTCCCTCTATCGCCCGCCCCGACACCACGGTCAACACGCTCCTGGCCCGCGGCTTTCCGGTGTCTTTTGAACTGGGGCTGATGGCACTTGTGGTTGCCACTCTATCCGGCATCGCTGCAGGAACGATCGCGGCCCTGCGCCACAACCGGCTGATCGATCGCACCGTCATGGCCATCGCCGTTGTGGGCATTTCCATTCCCAACTTCGTGCTGGCGACCCTGCTGATACAGGAACTGTCTGTGGGACTGGGATGGTTTCCGGCAGCCACCTGGCGCACACCGTGGCATAAAGTGTTGCCGGTGATTGCGCTGGCCGTGACGCCCATGGCCATTCTGGCCCGCATCACCCGCGCCAGCATGCTGGACGTACTCACGCAGGACTATATGACCATGGCGCGCGCCAAAGGCTTATCGCCCTGGCGTGTTGTTATCCGACATGGCCTGCGCAATGCGCTGCTGCCTGTCATCACGCTGCTTGGCACGCTGGCTGCATCCATTCTTACCGGTACCTTCGTGATTGAAAAAATCTTTGCCATTCCCGGGATGGGCCGATATTTCGTCGATTCCATCAGCACCCGTGACTATCCCGTCATCATGGGTACCACCGTTTTCTACAGTGCCATCCTGGTGTTCATGCTGTTTCTGGTCGACATTGCCTACGGTCTGCTGGATCCGCGCATCGCGCTGCACCGGAAGGGGCGATCATGAACATGAAAACAAAGGAAGCAGTCATTACAGATGACATGTTCACGCCCATCGCCGCGCAAACGGATTCGGTGCAGGATATCGTCAGACCCTCCGTATCGTACTGGCGCAACGCGTGGCTGCGGCTTCGCAGCAATCCTGCGGCAATGGCCGGTCTGGCCTTTCTGATAATGCTGATTGTGATGGCAATACTTGCGCCCATGCTGTCTGCCTGGTCCGTCACGGCGCAGGATCTCAAAAGCCAGAATATGCCACCCTCTTCCCAGCACTGGTTTGGCACCGATGAACTGGGCCGCGATATCTTCGTTCGTACCTGGTATGGCGCGCGCATCTCCCTGTTCGTGGGTTTCATGGCGGCGCTTATCGACTTTGTGATTGGCGTCACCTACGGCGGGTATAGCGGCTACAAGGGTGGAAAGACCGACATTGCCATGATGCGTGTACTTGAAGTCCTTTATGGCCTGCCCTATCTGCTGGTAGTGATTCTGCTGATGGTTGTCATGGGCCCCAGTCTGTTCACTATCATTATTGCGCTGACGATCACCGGCTGGATCAGTATGGCGCGTCTGGTGCGTGGCCAGGTATTGCAACTGAAAAACCAGGAATACGTCACGGCCTCGCGCTCTTTCGGCGCTGGTACCGCGCATATTATTCGTCGTCATCTGCTGCCCAATGCCATGGGTCCGATACTGGTGCAAATGACCCTGACCGTACCCAGCGCCATCTTTGCCGAAGCCTTTCTGAGCTTCCTGGGGCTGGGCGTGCAGGCACCCTACGCCAGCTGGGGCGTCATGGCCAACGATGCCCTGGGCGTCATCCTCTCAGGTGACTGGTGGCAGCTCTTTTTCCCGGCTCTGTTCATTTCCCTGACCATGTTTGCCTTCAACGTGCTGGGTGACGGCCTGCAGGACGCGCTGGACCCCAGACTCGGGAGGGGCAAATGAATCCAGTCTCCTCATTGCAGCAGTCCTCCTCATTGCAGCAGTCCTCCTCATTGCAGCAATCCACGCCATTGCTTCAGGTTCGTGATCTTTCATTGCGCTTTCAAACCTATGGCGGCCATGTTCACGCGCTCAGACAGGTCTCCCTGCACGTTCATCGCGGGGAAACGCTGGCAATCGTGGGCGAATCGGGCAGCGGCAAATCCGTAACCAGTCTGGCCATTATGGGACTGCTGCCCAAAGCCAGCGCCCAGATTACTGACGGCAGTATTACCTTCGATCAGCGCGAACTGACCGGGCTCAAACCCGGCGAATGGCGCGAAATCCAGGGTAAACGCATCGCCCTGATTTTTCAGGATCCCATGACCGCCCTGAATCCGACGCTCAGCATTGGCGAGCAGATGACCGAAGGCTTGCGACGACATCTGAAATATTCTGCGGCACAGGCCCGGGCACGGGCCATCGAAATGCTGGAGCTGGTTGGCATTTCCAGTGCTCCGCAACGGTTAAAACAGTTTCCGCACGAATTTTCCGGCGGCATGCGCCAGCGCATTGTCATTGCCATTGCGCTCATGTGCGATCCGCAATTGCTGATTGCCGATGAACCCACCACCGCACTGGATGTCACCGTGCAGGCGCAGATCCTGTCCCTGTTCCGGGAAATCCAGGCGCGCACCGGGGTTGCCATTATTCTGATCACGCATGATCTGGGCGTGGTGGCGGGCATCGCGGATCGGGTCACGGTGATGTACGCCGGGCAATGCGTGGAAACGGCCGATGTGCATTCCCTGTTCGCGCGTCCCTCGCATCCCTATACGCGTGCACTGCTTGCCTCGGTGCCGCGTCTGGACATGCCAGCGGCCAGTCTCAGGGCCATTGCCGGCCAGCCACCGGATCTGTTTGCGCCCCCTGCCGGCTGTGCCTTCGCCGCCCGCTGCCCACATGCCATGCGTGTCTGTACGCAGTTTGAGCCGCCCGCTACGCCGCTTCCTGAGGCGGCCTGGGTACGCTGCTGGCTGCAGGATCCACGCGCCAGCCGTCATATCCAGAATTCTTCAGAACCCATTACTGTCGTCTGATCGTTCTGTATATCTTCGATTCTGACGAGATCGGGCAACAAGGTGGGCCGGCACATTCCTTTTCCGCCCACGACACCGGCGTTTTGCGGTATGTTTGCAACATCAGAATCTTCAGGAATCACTTAGTCCGGAATCGCCATGAAAAAAATGCTGTCTGCTGCCGTGCTTGCCGCTACTTTGGGCCTGGCACTGCCCACCCTCTCTCACGCCGAAAAAGTCCTGCGTCTCAATAATGTGGAAGAGCCCTCTTCCCTCAATCCCGCGCTGGGTCTGAACCTGATTTCGTGGGAACCGCTGAACAATCTGATGGAAGGGCTGGTGCGCCTGGACGACAAACACAACGCCGCGCCCGCCACGGCAGAAAAATGGGAGATATCTGCAGATGGCAAAACCTACACCTTCCACCTGCGTCCCAATGCCAAATGGTCTGACGACTCGCCTGTGACTGCTGGCGACTTCGTCTATGGATGGACGCAACTGCTGACACCGGCCACCGCCTCTCCTGCCGCTTTCCTGCTGTACGACATTGCCGGCGCCGAAGCCTTTAATGCCGGCAAAGGGTCCGCCGACGCCCTGGGCCTTCGCGCCGTGGATGACCATACGCTGCAGGTCACGCTGAATGCGCCCAGCCTGTCGTTCCTGAACATTCTGACCAATCCTGGCTTTGCGCCGGTAAACCGGAAAGTGGCCGAGGCCAATCCCAAATGGTATGCAGAAGCGGACTCCTACGTGAGTAACGGTCCCTTCCTGCTGAAAGAATGGGATCACGCCAGCAGCATGCGTTTTGAAAAGAACCCCAATTACTGGGACAAAGACGCAGTAAAACTGGATGCGGTTGACTGGGTCATGATCAATGATCTGAACACCAGCTATCAGATGTTCC
Source organism: Pseudomonadota bacterium (assembly GCA_023422555.1). Classification (GTDB taxonomy): domain Bacteria; phylum Pseudomonadota; class Gammaproteobacteria; order Burkholderiales; family Burkholderiaceae_B; genus Advenella. Next base: position 865 of record JAFAGQ010000380.1, on the reverse strand, counting down.
GCACGGGTGAACTCGATGCCACTCCCTCACCCCTGCCGGCTGCGCTCTATGACAAGGTGAAAGACAGTAAGGAATTTCAGACCGTGCCACAAGCCGGCGTGTATTTCTTCCGCTTTAACGTCAACATGCCGCCGTTCCAGAATGCTGACATTCGCCGCGCCTTCGCGCTGGCCGTGAATCGGCAGGATATTGTTGACTATGTGGTCAAACAGGGCCGCAAGGCAGCCGATGCCTTTGTCAGCCCCGGCTTTACCGGGCCCGACGGCAAGGATTTCTACGAAGGCAGTAAAGGCTTTGTACAGACCGACGCCAGCCAGGCGCAAGCTCTACTGAAAAAAGGCATGGAAGCCGAAAAATATACGACCCTGCCGCCCGTCACCCTTAGCCATATCAACAATCCGGACGATCGCAAAATCGCCCAGGCGCTGCAGGCCATGTTCAAGGAAAATCTGGGCGTGGACGTGCAGTTGCAGGGCATTGAAAGCAAAGTGTTCTATACCCAGCAACGTGGCGGCAAGCTGCAGTTTTCGCGCAGCTCATTCACCAATGATTATGCCGATCCCTACAACTCGCTGGAAAGTTTCGTCAGTGGTTCCAGCATGAACCGGACAGGTTGGTCAAACCCGAAGTATGATGAACTGATCAAGGCGGCCCGAACTGAAACAGATGCGGCCCGGCGCTGGGAACTGTTGCAAAAATCCCAAAAAGTCCTGTTTGATGACATGCCCATTTTCCCGCTGTTCTTTTACAATCAGGGCTTCATGCAAAAAACCGGCGTTACCGGCATCCTGCGGCACCCGGTGGGTTATATTGATCTGAAAACAGCGGATATTCAATGACAGCAGACGGGGGAAACCATGTATGA
>JAFAGQ010000337.1 GCA_023422555.1 Pseudomonadota bacterium | reverse complement strand
TCCGTAACAAAGGCTGACTAAACCTTTCCCGGACATCATGCAGTGCCGTTCACTTGTTGCCAGGTGAACGGCATTTTTTATTCTATACGTGGCAGTTATGTCCGTGGCAGCGCCCGATGATTTGCCTCGGCGCTTTCGGCAACACCCATTATCAATACAGGAATCATCATGAAATTCGTTGACGAAGCGACGATCGAAGTCATTGCCGGCAAAGGCGGCAACGGGGCGGCGAGTTTTCGTCGCGAAAAATTCATTCCCAAAGGCGGTCCCGATGGTGGTGATGGCGGTCGTGGTGGCAGTATCTACGCCGTGGCAGATCGCAACATCAATACGCTGATCGATTTTCGCTATGCGCGTCTGCACCGCGCCAAAAATGGTGAAAACGGACGCGGCTCTGATCAATACGGTGCGGCAGCCCCGGACATCACCCTGCGCGTACCGGTGGGCACTGTGATTCACGATGCGGACACCAACGAACAACTGTTCGATCTGGCCCATCACGGCATGCAAGTGACCCTTGCTGCGGGCGGCCAGGGCGGCATGGGCAATCTGCACTTCAAATCCAGCGTCAATCGGGCGCCGCGCCAGTTCACCTATGGCAAAGAAGGCGAACAGCGCAAGCTTCGTCTGGAGCTCAAGGTGCTGGCTGACGTGGGTCTGCTGGGTCTGCCCAATGCCGGCAAATCCACGCTCATTACGCGCATTTCCAATGCCAAACCCAAAATCGCCGATTATCCGTTCACTACGCTGCACCCGAATCTGGGCGTGGTGCGCACCTCCGCATCGCGCAGTTTCGTGGTGGCCGATATTCCTGGACTGATTGAAGGCGCCTCGGAAGGTGCCGGTCTGGGACATCTGTTTTTGCGTCACCTGTCACGGACCCGCGTGCTGCTGCACCTGGTCGATGTGTCCAGCGCAGATCCCGATCAGGATCCTGTGGAAGTGGCTGCACACAATGTGCGTGCCATTGCAGAAGAATTACGCAAGTACGATGCCGATCTGTATTCCAAACCGCGCTGGCTGGTTTTGAACAAGCTGGACATGGTGGAAAATCCGCAGGATGTGCAGGACAGACTGTGTCGCGAACTGCAATGGGACGGTCCGGTGTTTGCCATCTCTGCACTGTCGGGCGACGGTACCCAGGCGCTCATCTGGGCGTTGCAGGACTATCTGGATGCCGAAAAATCACGCGAGATGGTCGAGCAGGATAAACAGGCGGGCACCTATGTTCCGGACGATCCGCGTTTCGACGACACCCGGGGTGATCTGACCGATACCCCGCGATAGCCGACGCAATGACCGGATCCTGCCACAGAACAGGATCCGGAGGATACCATCCGATAAAATGGAACTGGCAGTCTTAAACTGCTTACTTAGATTTCTTTCCGGACCTTTTGCAACATGAGTGAATTTGTTTCGTCAGTGGCCAGCGCAAGGCGTATTGTGGTCAAAGTCGGTTCGTCTCTGGTCACGAACAATGGCCAGGGTCTGGACCCGCAGGCCATTGGTGAGTGGTCTTCTCAGATCGCAGGCCTGTGCCGCCAGAACAAACAATTGATTCTCGTGTCCAGTGGCGCGATTGCCGAAGGCATGGCCCGGCTCAACTGGAAAACTCGTCCAAAGGAAATAGACGAACTGCAGGCCGCTGCCGCTGTGGGACAGATGGGCCTCATCCAGGCATATGAATCTGCCTTTGCTGCACACAATATGCGCGCAGCACAGATCCTGCTGACTCACGAAGATCTGACCGACCGCCTGCGCTATCTGAATGCCCGCTCGGCCATTTTCAAATTGCTGGAGCTGGGCGTGATTCCGATCGTCAATGAAAACGATACGGTGGTCACAGACGAAATTCGACTGGGTGACAACGATACGCTGGGGGCGGTGGTCAGCAATCTGATTGAAGCCGATGCGCTCATTATTCTTACCGATCAGCGCGGCCTGTATGACAGCGACCCCCGCAGCAATCCTGATGCGCGCTTCATCCATCTTGCCACGGCAGGCGATCCCGAATTACAGAAAATGGCCGGCGGTGCCGGCAGTCACGTCGGTACCGGTGGCATGCTCACCAAGGTTCTGGCGGCCAAACGCGCAGCCAGCAGTGGTGCCACCACAATTATTGCTTCAGGCCGCGAAGATCGGGTACTGGAAAGACTTGGCCGTGGTGAAGCCATTGGCACGGAGCTGCGCGCCTCCCCTTCCCTGCGTTCGGCCCGCAAGCAATGGATGGCTGATCATTTGCGTCTGCCTGGCAAACTCGTCCTGGATGACGGGGCACGCAAGGCATTAATCGAACAGGGTAAAAGCCTGCTGGCAGTGGGCGTGACCGATGTCGTTGGCGAGTTCGAGCGCGGCGATGTCGTTGCCTGCACTGATGCTCAGCATCGTGAAATTGCCCGCGGACTGGTCAATTACTCTTCCGCAGAAGCCCGCCGTATCATGCGGCACCCCACCCGTGAAATCGAAACCATTCTGGGCAAAGTAAGAGACCACGAATTGATCCACCGCAATAATATGGTGGTTCACCCCCATCAGGAATGATCCGTCTGCCAGAGGCTTGCTCCCGCAAGTCGCGCGACGCCGGCGGCAGTTACATCGTGGGTCAGCCATCATTGACAGCGCCAATCTCTGGCGAAAAATATTTCGACTGAAGCGTTGACGGCCGAGTCAGCGAGACATTTCTCTGACCGTTATTGCGGTTTGCGTGGTAATGAATATTCGATTCTGAATATTGCAATCAGCATATCAATTATGAAATATCTGCATGCTGTGGGCATTTGAGGCACAAAAATCCGCTGGATATTAAAAATTTAATTCAAGATTCGTAAAAAAGTGACAATTGTTAAAGAAATTTTCCTGAACACAGCTATCATTATGGGCTGATATTTACCAGCTGTAACAATTATTGGGTTTTCCAAATGGCTACTAAAAAACATCCTGACTCCTCGCCAGACCTGCGCGCTGTGTCAAAACTCAGCACCTTTGCCGAGCGCCTGCACTATCTGCGCAAGATTCATCACGGTATGAATCAGAATGAACTGGCCCTTGAACTCGGCGTATCGCAAAGCACCATTGCCAATTACGAAATGGGCAATCGCAAAATCAGTCCTTCCGCACAAATCGTCAGTCGCCTCGCCGTGTTCTTCGGCGTCAATTCAGACTGGCTCATCAACGGCACACTGCCTATTCTTCCGGAAAGCAATTACGTTGCCCCGGAAATCACAGTGCGCGAGGCTATTTTCAAAACGCTGACCAAGAAGGAAACAGCCGCTCTGATCGCGCTTAACACCAAGCAACGCAAGGATCTGACTGCGACCATCAAGGCCTTTTTGAAAAGCGTCTGATTCGCACTGATTCCCACTGTTCCTTAAATCCAAAAAAGCAGCCACCTGCGCGACACCGCAGATGGCTGCTTTTTCATTCTTCTTTGCTCTTTTGTCCCGCTCTTCTGTACTGTGCGGTTCCGCTCATCACTGCTACCCTGCTCTTCTGCCTTTCGATTCTTTCTATGTTTGAGCACCTTTGTAACCGCATACTGGCCAGAAATAGCGGCACATCATTACGGCTGCAATACCGGCCTGTCACGCCGGTATTCCAATCAGCAGGATTAAACACCCGCTAAACCGTTCAGGCGTGCACGGGTTCTGCAGGCACTTTACTGGCATCGTGAAAGTCCACTGACGGATTCACCACCGGCTTGACCACATGCGTGCGAATGAGAAAATCGCCAAAGCCCTCATCCGCCTCGCGGGCGCTGGCCCAATGTCCAATGTGTTCGTCCAGAATGTTCAGAATTTCTTCTGGCGTAATATTCTCGCGGAACAGACGCGGAATGCGGGTACCAATGCGATTGCCGCCCAGATGCAGGTTGTAGCGTCCCACGGCCTTGCCAACAAGTCCGACCTCGGCCAGCATCGCCCGGCCACAGCCGTTAGGGCAGCCCGTTACGCGCGTCACAATGAACTCATCCTTCAGGCCATGCCGCGCCATGATGTCATCGAGCTGATCCACAAAAGTCGGCAGGAAACGCTCTGCTTCCGCCATGGCCAAAGGACAGGTAGGCAACGCCACGCAAGCCATGGAATTTTCGCGCTGAACGGTCACGCTGTCGCTGATCAGTCCGTGCTCGCGAGCCAGCTTTTCAATAGCCGCCTTCTGAGATGCTGGCACGTTTGCCACAATCAGATTCTGATTGGCGGTCAATCGGAAATCACCTTTGTGAATTTTCGCAATCTCGCGTAATCCGGTCTTGAGCGTTTTGCCTGGATAATCAAGCACGCGACCGTTTTCAATAAATAATGTCAGATGCCATTTTTTATCAATGCCGTGCACCCAGCCGATGCGATCGCCCCTGTCGGTAAACTCATAGGGACGGATGGCTTCAAACGCAAACCCCATGCGCTTTTCAATTTCGGATTTGAAATTCTCAAGACCAACGCGCAGGATCGTGTAGCGGGTTTTGGCCGCCTTCCGGTCGCTTCGATTCCCCAGATCGCGCTGTGCCTTGACCACGGCTGCTGCGGTATCCAGTGTTTTTTCCAGAGGAATAAAACCAAACTCGTAGGCCGTTGTTGGGAAGGTCGCAAGATTGCCATGTTCCATGGACAAGCCACCTCCAATCAGCACATTGAAGCCAACCAGTTTTCCTTTTTCCTGTATGGCAATGAAATTCAGATCGTTGGCGTGCAGGTCCACATCATTCTGCGGCGGAATCACAACTGTGGTTTTAAATTTGCGCGGCAGATAGCTTTTTCCCAGAATTGGCTCCAGGTCATCGGTGTCGGTGCTCTGTACTTTTTCCCCATCCAGCCAGACTTCGGCATAGGCCTGTGTTTTGGGCAGCAGATGCTCGGATATTTTCTTTGCCCATTCCCACGCTTCACGGTGCAGCTCTGACTCTACCGGATTGGAGGTGCAAAGCACATTGCGATTGACATCGCCGGCCGTTGCAATGGAATCCAGGCCCAGATGATGCAGCCATTGATGGACCGGACGGATGTTCTGTTTGAGAACACCGTGATACTGGAAAGTCTGGCGGTTGGTGATGCGAATACTGCCATACATGGTATGAGACGTCGCGAACTCATCAATACCCAGCCATTGCTCGGGCGATATCACGCCGCCAGGCATACGGCAGCGGAGCATGACATTTTTCAGCGGCTCCAGTTTCTGCGCGACTCGTTCGGCACGAATATCACGATCGTCCTGCTCGTACATGCCATGAAAGCGAATCAGCTGAAAATTATCACCACGGAAACCGCCGGTCAGCGGGTCTTTCAGATCGTCTGCGATCGTGCCCCGCAGGTAATTACTGCCGCTTTTCAGTCGTTCGTTGTCCGACAGTTTGCCTGCCGGTGCTTTAATTTCACTCATCATTTATCCCTCAATATACGTCGCGCTGATAGCGGTGCGACTCGCGCAGTTCGTCCAGATAGGCTTCGGCATCATCGGCACTCAGTGAGCCTTCGCGGGCAATCACTTCAAGCAGTGCGGATTCCACATCCCTGGCCATACGACTGGCATCACCACATACATAGAGGTGCGCACCCTTCTGCAGCCATTGCCACAGCTCTGCGCTTTCCTGCAGCAATTTGTGCTGCACATAAACTTTTTCCTTCTGATCACGCGACCAGGCGAAGCTGTAGCGCGACAGGCGTTCTGACTTGGCCAGTTGCTGCCATTCAAGCTGATAAAGAAAATCATCCTTGAACGACTGATTGCCGAAAATCAGCCAGTTCTGTCCTTCCGCATCATCGGCATCACGTTTCTGCATGAAGGCGCGAAACGGTGCGATGCCGGTACCGGCGCCGATCATGATGATCGGTGTCTGCGGATCCTGCGGCAGACGGAAATGCGCGGATGGTTCAATGAAAATATCCACTTCATCGCCGGCTTCCAGACGGCGGTTCAGATAGCCCGAGGCTCCCCCTAGATACTGCTTCGTATCTTTTTCATATTCGACCAGCGCCACCGTGATATGCACTTCGTCGCCCACTTCTTCCTGCGCAGAGGCAATCGAGTACAGACGCGGCGTCAGCGGACGCAGCAGTCCCTGCAGCTGCTCTGCTGTCAGCGCATGCGGAACACGGCGCAGAACAACGTCTATCGGCGTCCAGGCAATATATTCCTGCAGCGCTTTATTGTCGGTAGCCAGGTCAAGCAATGCCTGATCGCCCGTAATCTGCGCATAGCCCTTCATGAACGCTGGCGTATTCTGCGTGATTTCCAATTCCCGCTGCAAGGCTTCACGTATCGGCAGGCTTCTGCCATCCTTGAGCGTGATTGATTCCGTGCCTTCCAGGCTGACAGAGGCAAGAATGGAATCGACCAGACCGGCATCATTGTGAAACCACACACCCAGTGCATCACCGGGCTGATAACGGATGCCGGAATCGGCCAGATCAAATTCCAGATGACGCACATCTTTCTGTGACTGTCTGCTGGTAATTTTCTGGTTCGTGAGAATGGTGGCGGTGTAGGGTTTTTCGCGCGTATAGATCTGCTCATGCACCTGAGGTTCAGTGACCAGGCTGCTGACAGACGCTGGTGCACTCGGCGCAGCACTACGGGTTTCGTGCTCAACCAGCCAGGCAACGGTCTTTTCGACCCATGCATCGGCGCTTGCCTGATAGTCCAGATCGCAATCGACCCGCTCAAACAGTCTTTCAGCGCCAAGCTCATTCAGACGGGAATCAAAATCCTTGCCTGCCTGACAGAAATCAGGGTAGGAACTGTCGCCCAGGCCAAGTACGGCATACTTGAGTGATTTGACTTCCGGTGGTTTTTTGCTGAACAGCGCTTTGTGCAGTGTGAGCGCTTCTTCCGGAGGCTCGCCATCACCTTGTGTAGAAGTCACCAGCAGAACCAGTCTTTCCGAAGCCAGCTGACGGCTTTTATAATCACCCACATTTTTCAGGACCGATGCCACGCCAGCGGCAGACAGTTTTTCCTGAAGGCTTTGGGCCACGCGACGGGCATTGCCGGTCTGTGAGGCGGAAAGCACCAGGACCGGGCTGACAGGCTCAGCGGCGGGCGTTGCGGCGCCTGCGGCTGCCCCGGCCGAGGCCGGCATGTCCATCTGCTGGCTGCGTGCCCACAAATAGCCGGACAACCAGGCCGTTTGTAATGGATTCAGGCCCGACAGATTCTTCTGTAGTTCGGATAGCGTGTCCGAATTTATCGGTAACCCCGATAGAGGAGGATAACTCATATTTCTGATTTCCCTGCGCACGGACAATGCTCACTCAGCAGCAGAATGGTCATCAGACCCGCGTCCTGCGCGGCTTGTCGCTTGTTGATTTATATTGCTTTACT
>JAFAGQ010000323.1 GCA_023422555.1 Pseudomonadota bacterium | reverse complement strand
CGGAAAACAACCCCGATTGCGGGCCGTTGATCAATGCGCGCCAGCACGAGCGTGTTCAACGCTATCTGGCACTGGGTCGGGAAGAAGGATTGACGGTGCTCGCCGAAGGGTCGATAGCCGACAATGTACCGGAAGGCGGCTACTATGTTCGTCCGACACTGTTTGCTGCGAAGTCACATGACAGCGTGCTTTTGCAGGAAGAGATTTTTGGACCGGTACTGGTTGCCGTTCCCTTTGATACTGAAGCCGAAGCCATTCGACTGGCCAATCAGACGCGTTATGGCCTGCTGGGCGCCATCTGGACGGAGAATGGCGGCGTTCAGCAGCGCGTGGCTAAAGGCATCAAGTGTGGTCAGGTGTTCATCAATGGGTTTGGCGCTGGCGGTGGAGTGGAACTGCCTTTTGGCGGCATGAAGGGTAGCGGTCACGGACGTGAAAAAGGCTTTGTCGCCATGGAAGAAATGAGCACGACCAAAACGGTGATTCAATTTCACGGAAAATAATGACACTGTTATTCGATAACGAAGCTATTGTTCCATAACTATGCTGGGGTTCCATTAAGGCGCTGGGAATCCCTAAAGACGCTGAGGTTTGAAATAGACACTATTTTTCAATTCCAATGCGCTTAATCCGTTACGATGCACTTACTCAATAACGGCGCCGTTATTCGAGATTGATGTCGATCATTCGGCGGCGTTATTTGAGCCCCAGCTTTTTCGCCAGCTTATGCAGATTGCTGGCATCCAGTCCCAATGCGTGCGCGGCCAGGGTCCAGTTGTTCTGTGCCTGATCCAGCGCATGCGCAATGCATTGTCTCTGACAGGCTGCCACCGCCGCTTTCAGCGTTGTCATTACAACAGGCCTGTGTGCCTTATCCTGAGGCGTATCAGTGGCGGCCTCGTTAAAGCGGAGGTCGAACTGATCGCGCGATTCAACTGACGAGCCTGACGATTCTGCCACGCTCATTGGAGTCGTCATATTGTCCTGGGTCACGTCCAGAAATCTCGGTTCGATACTCAGGATGCCATTATGAATGGCGCCACGGCTCAGCATTTTTAGTGCAGCACGGCTGATCACATGCTCCAGCTCGCGCACGTTTCCAGGCCAGGCATATTGCATCAATGCTGTTTCAGCTTCCGGCGTCAGACGGATACTGCGCAATCCAAGACGGCTCCGGTTTGATTCCAGAAAATAGCCTGCCAGCAAAAGAATGTCCTTGCCACGTTCGCGCAAGGGCGGGATGAGTACCGGATAGACTGACAACCGATGGTACAGATCCATGCGGAAATCGCCATCCAGGATGCTCTTTTTCAGATCACGATTTGTTGCTGCGATGATTCGAACGTCTACGGTTCGAGGTTTGTCGGAACCCAGCCGTTGAATCTCCCCATTTTGCAGCGTTCTGAGCAGTTTTGCCTGAATACGCAAGGACAGTTCGCCGACCTCGTCCAGAAACAGCGAGCCTCCATGGGCAGCCTCAAAACTTCCCGCGCGAGGCGCATCTGCGCCGGAAAACGCACCTTTGATATGACCAAAGAGCTCGCTTTCTGCAAGCGTGTCGGGCAGGGCAGCGCAATTGATTTGAACCATGGGTTTGCCACTGCGCGCCGATAGTCGATGAATATGCTGGGCAAACAGATCCTTGCCGACCCCGGTTTCTCCAAGCAGCAGAATCGGCAGATCCGAGCTGGCAATCACGGCCAGTTCGTTCATCAGCGATTTCATGACGGGACTGTGACCAAGAATCTCGCCGCTCTGTTCGACCTGTCGCGGCATCGCGCTGCGTGTGCTGACCATTCGCAACTTTCTGTTTTCCTGTTCCAGCTGAATCATACGGATCGTGACCTGGATGAGCTGAATGTATTCCTTCAGGCTCGCTGTCCTTTCCGGGTCGAATGTGTCGCGAGATGCATCAAGAGTGAGTGCTCCCCACAGAATGCCGTTAACGTAAAGGCTTTGTCCCAGACAATCATGGATGAGCAGCGGTTCTTCCTTGCGTGTCTCAAGCAATCCATCGTATGGGTCTGGCAGTGAGGAATCGGACTCAAATTGCACCGCTTCCGTTTTGTCGAGGATTGCGGCCAGCCGCGGATGCGTGGAGAGGGAAAATCGTCGGCCCAAAGCCTCGTGAACCAGGCCGTCAGCGGCAACCAGACGCAGCGTGTTTTCGTCCAGGCGCAGCAGTCCGACTGCATCGCATCCGAAATCTTCTCTGATGGATTGAACGAGACGCTGAAGTCGTACTGCACCGGGCAGTTCCTCAGCCAGATCAACCAGTAAATGCGTTGTTGTCATGGTAGAAAATACCTGAGAGGGTAAAACATACCCGAAAAAAGACGGGTAAAAAGCACCCGATATTTTATACGGCATTGATTTTCAAGCGAAGCCATTTTGGCATGTTCCTTGCATAGGAGGCGGCGACATTTGTCCGTAAAAATATGCAAAAGGAAATGTATGAAAGGCTATAAAGCAAAATGGTTAATTCTGCTCGGAGTGCTGATCGTGACTTTCTCGATCCTCGGCTACTTCGGGCACGAAGTGTACAAGCAGGCGCCGCCTGTCCCGGAACAGGTGGTGGCCTCAGACGGGAAAGTTCTTTTCACAGACCAGGATATTCTGGATGGTCAGGCGGCATGGCAAGGCGTTGGTGGCATGCAGCTTGGTTCTATATGGGGACACGGTGCCTACCAGGCACCGGACTGGACGGCAGACTGGCTTCATCGCGAGCTGACCGCCTGGCTGGATTTGACAGCGCAGCAAAAATTTGGCGCGACATTCTCGGAACTGGACGAAGACACACAGGCCGTATTGAAGGCTCAGCTGAAAAAGGAATATCGTAGTAACACGCTGGATTCTTCGACAGGCCGAATGACGGTTTCAGACACGCGTGCGCAGGCGATGAAGCAGACAGCGGACTATTATCAGAGCTTATTCGGTGATGATCCTGCGTTGAATGCGAGCCGCGAACATTTCGCGATGAAAACCAATACCTTGCCGGATGAGAAACGCCGTGAGAATCTGACGCAATTCTTCTTCTGGACGGCCTGGGCGGCAGCAACCGACAGGCCAGGTGCAGAGGCCACATACACCAACAACTGGCCGCATGAACCTCTGATTGACAATGTGCCCACATCAGAAAATGTCGTGTGGTCCATTCTGAGCGTTGTCATCCTGCTCGCAGGTATTGGGCTGCTGGTCTGGGGCTGGGCATTTCTGCGCAAGGAAGATGAGCATCTTCCTGCGCCTGATCGTGATCCGCTCACAACTTTTGTGCTGACGCCGTCGCAAAAGGCTTTGGGCAAATACTGTCTGCTGGTGGTGGGCCTGTTTGTCTTCCAGGTTTTTCTGGGCGGCGCGGTGGCTCACTACACCGTGGAAGGTCAGACCTTCTATGGCATTGAACTATCCAAATGGTTTCCCTACTCGCTGCTGAGAACGTGGCATCTGCAGAGTGCGCTGTTCTGGATTGCGGGCGGATTTCTGGCTGCCGGTCTGTTTCTGGTCCCCATTATCAATGGCGGCAAGGATCCCAAGTTTCAAAGGGCGGGCGTCAATTTTCTGTTTATTGCTCTGTTGATCGTCGTGGTCGGTTCCTATATTGGAAACTATCTTGCGATTGCCCAGGTCATGCCCGAGGATCTGGTTTTCTGGCTGGGCCACCAGGGCTATGAATACGTTGATCTTGGCCGTATCTGGCAGATCGGCAAGTTTGTGGGTGTTGCCTTCTGGCTTGTGCTGATGCTGCGCGGCAT
>JAFAGQ010000321.1 GCA_023422555.1 Pseudomonadota bacterium | reverse complement strand
GACTTGTTGCACCGGCAAATACGCCGCCCGAGGTCATCGACACGCTGTACCAATCGGCCAGCAAGGCATTACAGAGTGAAGAGGTGAAAAACAAGCTGGCACCGGAGGGCGCGCGTGCCGCCAAAATGACGCCTGACGAATTTGGCGCCTTCATCAAAGCGCAAATCGAGACCTGGGGCAAGGCGGTGAAGTCCTCGGGAGCACACGCCGATTAAGCTGACAGCAACGTCGTGCAAGTGGCTGCGTGATTCGGCGAAAGGTCAATCCTGATTCAGCAGAAACCGGCTTAGTCTGACTTTATAGGCTTCGCTGATATGTCGGCTCGCTACTTCCTGGGCTTTTTCGGGATCGCGCTGTTCCAGGGCGTCGATGATTTCCAGGTGCTCGTCCCTGGCAGTAGATGGACGCCCGCTTTCGGCCAGGGTACTTTTTCCAAGCAGGAGCATGGCATTCTGCAGTACATGAAGCGTTTTCAGCAAATAGCGATTATGTGCACACTGATAGAGTGTCTGGTGAAAAAGTCGGTTGTTTTGCGAGAGTGCGCCGGCCTCTTCAAGCCTCTGGTCCCGGTCGATGATTTGCCGAAGCACCGCAATTTCCACATCCGTCGCGTGGCGGGCGGCGAGGGCAGCTGCGGTGCTTTCCAGGACGCGTCTCATCTCGTACAGTTCGCCAACCATATTCTGATCCAGCTCGGTAATGACCAGGCCGCGCTTCGGATCATTGGTCACCAGTCCTTCAGACATCAGGCGGTTCAGCGCTTCGCGTATGGGTGTGCGGCTCAGACCAATATCTGCTGCCAACTCGGTTTCCCGTAGGCGTGTACCAGGTGGCAGCGTGCCGTCTTCAAGAGAGCGAACAATATAGTCATATGCCTGATCGCTCAGCGTAATGCCCCGATCATTGGTCGGGCCTGACGATTCCGGTATCGATTCTGAAACAGGGGGAGTTTTGGATCTGGCCATGGTATGAATTCCTGGATTTTATGAAAGCATAACGCAATTGATCTCGCTTGCGGGTCATTTTATGCCAAACAAGACACATGAATAAATATTTGTGTACAATAGAATACAACAGTATATTAATTGAAGGAGACGGCATGAGTGACGCGCTGTCGTGCGATGTTCTTGTGATTGGAGGCGGCAATGCTGCCCTGTGTGCGGCACTGTCGGCCCGGGAGCAGAATGCATCGGTGATTCTGGTGGAAAGTGCAAGTCGCGCCTGGCGCGGCGGCAACAGCAGCCACACGCGGAATTTTCGCTGCATGCATAACGCTCCGACCGACGTTCTGGTGGAAAGCTACCCGGAAGACGAATACTTCCAGGATGTTTTTCGCGTCACCGGCGGCGAGACCAACGAAGAAATGGCGCGCTATGTCATTCGTGAAACAGAAGCCTGTGCACCCTGGATGAAAAAAAACGGCGTCCGCTTCCAGCCTTCACTGGGTGGAACCCTGCATCTGGGGCGTACGAACGCGTTCTTCCTGGGGGGCGGCAAGGCACTGGTCAACGCTTATTTCAAGGCGGCAGAAAAGGCCGGCGTGCAAATCATGTACGAGACAGAAGCCAAAAAACTGAATTTCGTTGATAACAAATGTGAGAGCGTGGATCTTGTCTCCAATGGCAAGCCACTGTCCATATCGGCAAAATCCGTTGTGATTGCCTCAGGCGGATTTGAATCCAATATTGAATGGCTTGAAGAGGCCTGGGGGCCGGCTGCCCGCAATTTTCTGATTCGCGGCACGCGATACAACCAGGGTGTTATGCTGCGCGAACTCATGCGCAACAACGCCTGTATTATCGGTGACCCGACACAGGGTCACGCCGTGGCGATTGATGCGCGGGCTCCCAAATATGATGGCGGTATTGTGACGCGCGTGGATTGTGTATCGCTGGGTATTGTCGTTAACAAGGAAGGCCGTCGTTTTTACGATGAGGGCGAAGATTTCTGGCCCAAGCGCTATGCCATCTGGGGGCGGCTGGTTGCCCAGCAGCCCGATCAGGTTGCGTATTGCATTATCGATTCAAAGGCAATTGGCCGATTTATGCCATCTGTGTTCAAGTCCATTTCCGCACCCACCATTGAAGCCCTTGCTGAATCGCTGAATCTGCCGGTTGCAACGGTCAAGGAAACGGTGGAAACCTATAACAATGCGGTACAGCCCGGCACCTTCGATCACAGCGTACTGGATGGCTGCCGCACTCAGGGCCTGCAGCCGGACAAAACCAACTGGGCCACAAAAATTGATACCGGACCCTTCTATGCCTATCCACTGGCTACCGGCATCACGTTCACATACATGGGCGTGAAAGTGACCAAGCAGGCGCAGGTCATTATGGACGATCAGTCGCTGTCGCAGAATGTATTTGCGGCGGGCGAAATCATGGCAGGAAATATTCTGAGTAAAGGATATGTGGCGGGCTTTGGCATGGCCATAGGCACCGTATTTGGGCGCATTGCAGGCACGGAGGCAGCAAAACATGCAGCAGCTTGAACAACTTATCGAAGAGGCCCGCAATTCGGTGGGAATCTGTAATTCCTGTCGCTACTGCGAAGGATTCTGTGCGGTCTTTCCGGCACTGGAACAGAGACTGGATTTCACGCGTGGTGATCTGCATTACCTGGCCAATCTGTGCCATAACTGCAGCGAGTGTTATTACGCCTGTCAATACGCACCGCCACATGAATTCAATGTGAATCTGCCTGTGCAGCTGGCGGCAGTCAGAAAGACAACCTACGAAACCTACGCCTGGCCCGGCAGTATCGCTCGCGGTTTCGACAAAAGCGGATTGGTGGCCAGCCTGGGATTTCTGCTGGGTCTGATCGTGCTGCTTGGCCTGGCCGTCATACTGGGCCGACCCGCTCAGGCTGAACTCAATGGTAATTTCTATGCCATTTTTCCACATGGGGTACTGGCAACGGTGTTCGGACTGGCTGCCTTATGGGTGGTACTGGCCCTGGGCATGGGTTTTCGCAATTTTCTGAAGGATACCGGTGAATCGGCCCGCCTGCTGCTCTCATGGAAGAATGTACGTCAGGGCCTGAGTGATGCGCTCAGTCTCAAGTACCTGCATGGCAACGTCAAGACCGGTTGCACTTACCCGGACGATAATATTTCCCCGTGGCGCCGCCGGCTGCATCATTTCACCTTCTATGGTTTTATGCTGTGTTTTGCGGCGACGGTATTCGGCACGATTTTTCACTATGTCTTTGGCTGGCACGCTCCGTATTCCTTTTTCAGTCTGCCCAAACTGACAGGGACTGTCGGCGGTATTTCACTTGCCATAGGTACGGCAGGTCAGTTCTGGCTGAAACGTAAAACCGATCCCGAGATTCGCAATGTGCGTCAGATGGGCATGGATTACGCCTTCATTGCACAACTGTTTCTGGCGGCGGTCACCGGCCTTGCGCTGATGCTGTTCCGTGAAACGGATGCACTGGCGCCGCTGCTGGTGGTGCATCTGGCAGTCATTCTTTCGCTGTTCATTACTATGCCATTTGGCAAGTTTGTGCATGGTCTGTACCGAACCGGCGCACTGATCAAGTATGCGAAGGAACAACCCGCTGCACACTGAAAATCTGCCAGGCGGCATCACGCTTGGCACTGAATCGCCAAGGGTTTGATTTACAATAATAAATTAATTGCCCGGCAAGTTGCGAATAATCAAATCCAGCCATGTCCTGCCATGCGCAGGACGGTTAGAATACGCAACTTGCCTTTCCTATCGTATTCAGTCTTATGTCCCATACCATTGCCGCGCTATACAAATTTGTTGATCTGCCCGATTTCCAGTCACTGCGGGAGCCATTGCAGGCGTTCTGTGAACAGAACCATGTGAAGGGCACGCTGCTGCTCGCTCAGGAGGGCATTAACGGAACGATTGCCGGGCCCAAGGAAGGCATTGATGCCGTTCTTGCCTATTTGCGCAGCGATCCCAGACTGGCTGATCTGGAACACAAAGAGTCCTGGTCAGATGAACGCGAACCGTTTCATCGCATGCGGGTTCGCCTGAAAAAAGAAATCGTGACCATGGGCCAGCCCAACGTCAACACTCGTAATGCCGGCACCTATGTGCCACCGGAAAAATGGAACGACCTGATTTCTGATCCCGACGTCGTCCTGGTGGACACCCGTAATGATTATGAGGTGGATATTGGTACGTTCAAGGGCGCCATTAATCCGAATACCGTTACTTTCCGTGAGTTTCCCAACTGGGTACAGAACCAGTCAGCCGAAGGTGGGGTGCTGGATAAATCCAAAAAGCGCAAGGTCGCCATGTTCTGCACGGGTGGTATTC
>JAFAGQ010000290.1 GCA_023422555.1 Pseudomonadota bacterium | reverse complement strand
TGACTGCCGCCATAGTATTGATTGATATTCTGTGCGCCAAGCAACATGGGATTCATTCCTTCGGTTAACGGCCAAGGTAGGATTCAATAACATCGGGATCCTGCTGAACCTGCTGCATGGTTCCCTGCGCCAGCACACTTCCGGCGGCCAGCACGGTCACCACGCCCTGATCGCCTGCCAGGTTCGATACAAATCCCATATCGTGTTCCACAACCACAATGGAGCAGGTACCGCGTATGCTGTGCAGTATCTCTGCCAGTTCAGCTGTTTCACGGTCGGTCATACCTGCTACCGGCTCATCCAGCAGTAACAAAGCGGGTTTCTGCATCAGCAGCATGCCAATTTCCAGCCGCTGTTTCTGCCCATGAGAAAGCTCGCCCGCCTGGCGGTACGCCACCTCTTCGAGCTTCATCAGGGTCAGCGTCTGCGCAATACGATCTCGTACATCTGAAGGAATACGCGTATGCAGAGCGTGATGCCAGCGGCGATCGCCTGCATCGGCCAGATACAGGTTTTCCCAAACGGGCTGGCTTTCGAAAACTGAAGGCTTCTGGAATTTTCTGCCTATACCCAGCTGGGCGATTTGTGGTTCCTGCAAGTTGAGCAGATCCAGTGTCTGCCCCAGGAAAACGCGACCTTCAATATTGGCATTGCGATGTCCGGTTTTGCCGGTGATGACGTCCATCAGCGTCGTTTTGCCGGCGCCATTGGGTCCGATAATGCAGCGCAGTTCGCCTTCCTGAATATAAAGGGAGAGATCATTGATGGCGCGAAAGGCATCGAACCTGACAGTGAGGTCTTCGATGTACAGCACAACGCCATGAGAAGTGTCGATCTTTCCGGATTCCGCAAAGTGCGCCAGATGTGTCAGCGTTCCGCCGGCACTGCCTGTCTGCAGATCCGTGTTGTTCAGTTCGTTCATACAGACTCCGTAGCAACTGTCGGTGTGACGGCGGAATGCGCGCGCTCGCGTCGACGGCGTGCAAATAGGCCCACCAGCCCCTTGGGCATAAAGAGTGTGACCACCACAAACAGACCGCCCAGAACATACAGCCAGTACTCTGGCATGAAGGCGGTAAAAAAGGTTTTGGCGCCATTGACCGTGAATACGCCCAGAATGCTGCCGATCAGAGAGCCGCGACCACCAACGGCAACCCATATCACCATTTCAATGGAGTTGACCGGCGACATTTCACCCGGATTGATAATGCCTACCAGCGGCGCGTAAAGTGCACCCGCAATGCCGCAAAGCACCGCCGACAGTGTCCATATGGCTAGTTTGTAGTGCAGCGGATTGAAACCGATGAACATGACCCGGCTTTCGCTGTCGCGGATGGCTGTAATGACCTTGCCAAAACGCGAACGCATGATCCAGCGAACCAGGATAAAGACCACCACCAGTACGATAAAGCTGATCAGAAAGAGGACGACACGTGTACCGGTGGCGCTGATCGGGTAACCGGCGATTGATTTAAAATCAGTAAAGCCGTTGTTGCCGCCGAAGCCGGTTTCATTCCGAAAGAACAGGAGCATGGCCGCGTAGGTCACAGCCTGCGTCATGATGGAAAAATACACGCCCTTGATTCGGGACCGGAAGGCAAAGTAGCCAAAGACAAATGCCACAATGCCGGGTACCAGGAGCGCCAGGATCAGCGCCCAGGAAAGGGTATTGGTACCTGCCCAGTACCAGGGCAATTCGGTCCAGTTCAGCAGAAACGTGAAGGCGGGCAGACCTGCAGTTTCCTGACCCGGTGCAGGGGCCTGAACCAGATACATGCTCATCGCATAGCCACCTAGGGCAAAGTAAAGACCATGTCCCAGACTGAGAATGCCGCAATAGCCCCAAACCAGATTTAGCGCCATGGCAACAATCGCATAACACAGCATCTTGCCTATCAGCGTCAGCGTGTAATCGCTGATGTGCAGCGCGCTATCGGTGGAAGTCCATTGTGTGCCAAGCAGCACCAGAAAAATGACGGCGAACACGACGAAACCGAGAGTCAGCCAGCCCTGACGGGTAAATAGCGGGGCGCGTTCGGGAATTGTCAGTGCGAAAGGTGTTGTACTCATATCAATGCTCCGCGGCGCTACGGCCTTTCTGGGCGAACAGCCCCTGTGGTCGCTTCTGGATGAAGGCGACAATCAGCAACAGGATGACGATTTTGATCAGCACTGCGCCCATCAGCGGTTCACCGAGTTTGCTGACAACGCCCAGGCCGAATGCGCTGGTGACTGTACCTATCAGCTGACCGACACCGCCCAGAACCACTGCCATAAAAGAGTCAATCAGATAAACCTGGCCCAGATCCGGCCCGACATTGCCAATCTGTGAAAGGGCGACGCCGCCCAGCCCGGCAATGCCTGCACCGAGGGCAAAGGCGTAGGCGTCCACCTTGCGGGTTCGTATGCCTACGCAGGACGCCATGGTGCGATTCTGCGTGCAGGCGCGAATAAAGAGTCCGAGTCGTGTACGGTTTAGCACCAGATACAGTGCAATTACAACGGCAATGGAAAAGCCGAGGATGATGAGACGGTTGTATGGGACGGTAAATCCCGGAAGCCACTGAGCCATGGGAGCGAAGGAGCCGCTCATCCATACCGGATTGGCAACATCCACATTTTGTGCACCGAAAATCAGCCGCACTGTCTGCATCATCAGCAGACTGACGCCAAACGTTGCCAGCAGGCTCTCCAGGGGGCGGCCGTAAAGATGACGAATGATCAGCCACTCGATCAGAATGCCAACAAGGGCAGTCAGCACAAAAGCAACGGGCAGGGCGGCGATCAGGTAATAGTCAAACCACTGCGGCAGCCAGGTCTGGAACGCGCGTTGCGTCAGATAGGTGGCGTAGGCACCCAGCATCAGGAACTCGCCATGCGCCATATTAATGACACCGATCAGACCATAAATGACGGCCAGTCCCAGTGCAGTCAGAACCAGAACACTGCCCAGACTCAGCCCTGTGAAGGCATTATTGGCCAGCGCCGCATTGCGTTGACGACCTTCGATACGCGACAGGGAGTCGCGGGCTGCCGATGCCAGTTCATCCTGCGCATCGCCGGTCTGCTGTGCGATGTTTTTCAGCACTGTTTTTGCGTAGGCAAGATTGACATTGCCCAGCGCATTGACGGCCTGCAGTCTGAGCGCTTGTGGTGTTTCGCTGTCTGCCGCCGTGGCAAGGGTGTGCAGGACGGTCAGCCGTGCTTTCAGACCGGGATCCGTTTCAGTAGCAAGGGCTTTGTCCAGCTGCTCGCGGGACAGGCTTTCCGGCCGATTTTGCAGGTTATCAATAGCCATGCGCCTTGTTGCCACATCTTCAGCGAACAGACTCATGGAGGCCAGTGCGTTCTGTATCAGACGACGCAGGGCGTTATTGAGCACGGGCTGGCGCGCCTGCTGAATTTCTGCATTTACCATCTCGCCGGTTTCTGCGTCGCTCAGACCCTGAGCGGATTTGACGACGACTCTTCCATCCGGAAGGCCGTACAGGTTTGATTGTGAGAGACTTTGCAGTATCGGTCGCGCTTGCAAAGGATCGGCCTCGGCCAGCTTTTCGATGGCTGCCTTGCGTTCGGTAAAGGAGCCCGAAATCAGACCCTTTAGCTCGGCTTGCGGCATACCGGCAGCCCATGCGGTGGTTGCACAGGCCAGAAGCATACCGATACACAGCGCGGCGGTCGCGGGCCGGTATTTCTGCAGGATTCCAGATATTGTCATTCGGAAAATACCAATATTACAGATGAAAATTGCGGATGAAATAATTGGTGCGGCCGGGCACGCTGGCACCAGCCGCCTGCCAATCACTTCACTTCGTCAGGTTTCTTTTCGTTGCCTGCAATGAACGGACTCCAGGGTTGTGCACGCACGGGTTTGTCGGTCTTCCATACGATATCGAACTGACCATCAGGACGAATTTCTCCGACCATCACAGGCTTGTACAAGTGATGGTTGCTGCCCATCTCCATGTCAAAGCCATTCGGCGCTGCAACTTTTTGACCGA
>JAFAGQ010000213.1 GCA_023422555.1 Pseudomonadota bacterium | reverse complement strand
CCGTAGACCAGAGAAACCATAATCGCTGCAAGCAGCATAAACACAAAGAAGGCAAAAAAGCGCGCCACATTCTTGAACAGCATGTCTGCGAACGCGTTGCTCCTGGCAGGCGTAGGGGGGAGTTCTTTTTGCATAATCTGGGGGACGGACTGGTTTGATCCGGTCGCGGTTGTCGTCATCGAAACGCTCATTGTAAACCCGTCTTGGTGATCATAAAAAACATGGCGGCTTAATTGAATTAAGTCGCCATGTTTGCTCAGATGGTCAATGGCTGACCAACCCGATTATTTCCACACCGCCTGACCGTCTGCAGACTTGATGTCAGAGGCCCATGCAGCACGAACTTCCTTGGTCACTTCGTCTGGCAGTGGCACATAGTCAATATCGGCAGCGGCTTTGCCACCGTTTTTGAATGCCCAGTCAAAGAAAGCCAGGACTTCTTTGGTCTGTTCAGGCTTGTCAGCTTTTTTATGTACCAGAATAAAGGTTGCTGCTGTGACAGGCCAGGACTCGGCACCCGGCTCTTCGGTCAGCACAACGCCCATACCGGGAGCGCTTTTCCAGTCAGCATTGGCTGCTGCGGCAGCGAAGGCTTTCTGCTCAGGCTGAACAAAATTGCCGTCTTTGTTTTTCAGCTGTGTCCAGGAGAGGTTGTTCTGTTTGGCATAGGCATATTCAACATAGCCGATAGAGTTCTTGAGCTGGCCAACGTAAGCGGCGACGCCTTCGTTACCCTTGCCACCCTGACCTACAGGCCATTTCACGGCTTTGCCTTCGCCAACTTTCTCTTTCCATTCGGCAGAGACTTTGGACAGGTAGTTAGTCCAGCCAAATGTCGTACCGGAACCGTCAGAACGGTGAACTACGATAATGGCTGCGTCAGGAAGCTGAACACCAGGGTTCAGTGAAGCGATGGCCTGTTCATTCCATTTCTTGATTTTACCCAGGAAAATATCTGCCAGAACCGGACCCGTCAGTTTCAGCTGACCAGGTTTGACGCCATCGATATTAACCACAGCAACCGTACCGCCAATCACTGCGGGGAACTGCAGCAGGCCGTTTTCGTCCAGTTTTTTCTCATTCAGTGGATCATCAGAGGCGCCGAAATCAACCGTTTTGGCAATGATCTGCTGCTGGCCGCCACCGGAACCGATAGATTGGTAATTGATTTTATTACCAGTTTCAGATGCGTACATTGAGGCCCATTTTGCATAAACCGGATATGGGAAAGAAGCGCCAGCGCCTGTTACGTTAGCAGCGTGGGCAGCGAACGCTGTTGCAGACAATGCAATGGCGACAGAAACGCTTTTGAGAGCATGTTTGAACATGTGTATTCCTTAATACGTTAAAGAGGTAACAAATTACGAAGCTTGAAGTCCTTAGCCGGTATAGTAAGGCCGCTATATGACAGGATAGTGACAAATATTAGGCAAAGTTTCCCTCCGGTTCGCCGCTACCGGATGTCTATTTTTTTTATTATTAAAATCAAGATGTTGGAAAAATATGTCAGAAATAAAACAGCGCAAAATTCACATTATCCGACAGAATCAGACGTGATTTTGCGCAACACTTGACTGTCTGCCGCCTGACTGCTGTCATGTTACAAACAGGGAAAGAATACGTCAGCCGGCTTTGCCCAGCTGACTCATCAGGTATTGGTGAATATTGAAAGGTTCGCGACGGTTTTTTACCCGTTCATATTCGCCGCTGGGCTGTTGCTCCCAGGCCAGCATATTATCTTTCAGGGGATAAATGAAAGATTCATTGATGACGCGTTTTTTGAGCTTCGGATCCAGAATGGGGAACGCGACCTCTACCCGGCGAAAAAAGTTTCGCGCCATCCAGTCTGCAGAAGACAGATACACCCTCTCCTGCCCGTCTGCATGAAAATAAAAGACACGTGAGTGCTCCAGGAACCGGCCCACAATGGAGCGAACCCGGATATTGTCCGAGACGCCCGGTACACCCGCGCGCAGCGCACACACGCCTCGAACGATCAGTTCAATCTTCACCCCCGCCTGGCTGGCTTTGTACAACGCACCAATCACTTCCGGCTCCAGCAGGGAATTCATTTTGGCCATGATAAAGGCCTTTTTCCCTGCCTGCGCATTGGCGGTTTCCTCATGAATCATGGCCACCACCTTTTCATGCAGGGTAAATGGCGATTGCAGCAGCGATTTGAGCGGACGCCGCGTCCCCAGCCCGGTCAGCAGGGAAAACACCCGATCCATATCATTGGTCAGATCCGGATTAGCTGTCAGGAGTCCGAAATCCGTGTACAGCCTGGCGGTACGCGGATGGTAGTTGCCGGTACCCAAATGACCATAACGTACGATATTGCGCCCCTCACGACGCAGCACCAGCAGCATTTTGGCGTGCGTTTTGTGCCCAACAACGCCGTACACCACATGTGCACCGACCTCTTCAAGCTTGGCGGCCCAGTTGATATTGGTCTGTTCATCAAAACGCGCCATCAGCTCTACCACCACTGTGACTTCCTTGCCCGCCTTGGCAGCGGCAAGCAACAGGCCCATCAGTTCGGAATCTTCGCCAGTCCGATAGATGGTTTGCTTGATAGCCACCACTTGCGGGTCCAGCGCCGCAGATGTCAGAAAATCAATAACCGGTTTGAACGACTGATAGGGATGATGCAACAGCAGATCCTGCCGGGCGATCGCATCAAACATTTCCGAGGGATTGTCGTTCATGGAATCAAACGGCGCAGGCAGGCGCGCCCGGTATCCGGGAAAAACCAGATCGGGATCGGCGTCGATGTCACACAAAGGCATCAGGCGAGTCAGATTCACGCTGCCGTGAGTACGATAGGTATCTTTGGGGGTAAGACCGAACTCTTTCTGCAGAAAATGCTCGAGTTCGATCGGGGTATCTTCGGAGATTTCCAGACGGACGGCAGCACCAAAATTGCGTTGTGACAGTTCCCCCTGCAGGGCCTGACGAAGATTGGTCACTTCATCTTCATCTACGAAAAGATCACTGTTACGCGTCACTCGCCATTGATACAGACCCTTGACCTGCATGCCCGGAAACAGCTCACCCGAAAACTCCTGCATCAGTGAAGACAGCAAGGTGTAGCAATGACGGTGGCCGCAGACAGATTCGGGAATCTCGAGCAGGCGCGGCAATGCCCGTGGTGCCTGCACAATGGCAATGGAGGCGCGCCGGCCGAATGCATCCTCTCCGCTCAGCGACACGATGAAGTTCAGACTCTTGTTATAGACGCGGGGAAATGGGTGCGCCGGGTCCAGGCCAATCGGCGTAAGCAGAGGCAGAACCTCGTTGAGAAAGACATCGCGTGCCCAGGCCGAGACAGCCTCGCTGTATTCGGAAGGAGCCAGTACCGACACGCCCTTTTTACGCAAGGCGGGAAAAATATCTTTGTTCAGAAGCGAATACTGTTTGTCGACGAGTTCGTGAACCCGTTGCTGCACCTGATCAAAAGCCACAGATGGCGTCAGCCCGTCATCTCCCGGGACATTGGGGAACTGCCGCTCCTGTTCCTTCAGACTGGAGATACGAATCTCAAAAAATTCATCCAGATTAGAACTCACAATGCATAGATATCGCAGACGCTCCAGCAGCGGGTTGGCACGATTGACCGCCATGCCCAGCACACGTTCATTGAATTTGAGTAGGGAGAGCTCACGATTGAGCAAGGGAACAGGGGTCGCTTCTTCAGCGGTTTTGGCACTATCGGCAGAGATCGTATCGGACATGTGAA
>JAFAGQ010000198.1 GCA_023422555.1 Pseudomonadota bacterium | reverse complement strand
CGTGTGAAACATTATTACCGGACATTGGGCCTTTGCCGGTGACTTGGCAGACTTTTGCCATGATTTTGACCTCGTTAAGTTATAGACCTGATTTTTGGCTCAGGCCGGCCTTCTGTGAATTTTCCGCTAATTGTTCAGGCGAAAAACATAAAAACTGCACTGTGAAATCTGAACTTTGAATACAAAGTAAATGGGTTCGCAGAGAGTACGTCCCGAAGCGCTCAGACTTTAAAGATTTCGCTTTAAAGGTTGCGCATTAAAGGCTTTGCACTAAACCTTTGCATTAAAAGCTTGCATTAAAGGTATCCAGTATTGATTTCCAATTCAGGAATCCAATATCTGGTATGCCAATAGCGTTTTGCGCTGAGTCCTTCCGAGTTAGCCAGCTATTATAAGCTGAAAAATTAAGCAAATTCAAGAGTTTATTCAAAAAACGTGTGATTTTGCCCACTGCAGGAATCCTGCCGGTTCAGACCTAACCCAGGTTCCCGTCGGCAGGCCTTGCCAGGACACGACCACAAAGCAGGGCAAGCACGGCGCATACTGCCAGTCCGACAAACAGCGGTACCGGCGAATCCGACAGATTGCTGCTGACCGATCCGCTGCTCAGGGTACCAAACAGGAATTGCAGACAGCCCATGAGTGCCGATGCTACGCCCAGTCTGTGTCCCTGATCGCGCAGCGCCAGGGCTGTTGCATTTGGCAGGATAAAGCCTAGGCTGGTGGTAAAGCCCAGCAGAGTCAGCGTCAGCAGAATCAGGTTCAGGTTCCCTGTCAGCGCAAGTACCAGTCCGATCAGAATGCTTGCACAGCCGCAGACCAGCGCCTTGCGCAGAATCCTTAGGGGAGAATGAACGCGCAATAGTCGGGCGCTGATCTGGGAGCCGGCAATCAGCCCAAAGGCATTGAGTCCGAAAAACAGGCCAAAGTGCTGTTGCGGAACACCATACATATTGATAAAAACGCTGGGCGACACCGAGATATAGGCAAACAGGCCGGACATGCCGATACCGCCGGCCAGAGAGAATCCCATGTAGTTCCGGCTGCGCAACAGATCAAAGTAATTTCTCGCAATGGTACCCAGGTGCAGCGGTACTGCCTTTTCCGGTGCCATGGTTTCCTTCAGGTGCACGGCAGCCAGTACGAACATGATTGTGCTGTAGGTCAGCATGATGGCAAACAGGCCGCGCCAGCCCGTCACCGGCGAGAGATATCCCCCCATCAGTGGTGCCAGAATAGGGGCGACACCCATGATCAGCATCATCATGGACATGGCCATGGCAGAGTCGCGCGTATTGAGCTGATCGCGAATCACTGCACGTGGGATAACCATGGCTGAGGCCGCGCCACAGGCCTGAATGCACCGGAAAAACAGCAGATAGTCAACGCTGGTCGCAAGCGCACAGCCGATGGTGGCGGCCATGTAGATGACCAGCCCGACAAGCAGCGGCTTTTTTCGCCCGAACCGGTCGGCCAGAGGTCCATAGAAGAGCTGTGACAACGCCAGGCCGAGCAGATAGGTTGAGACGGTAAGCTCTACTTTGTGTAATGGGACCTGCAGATCAGCCGAAATGGCGGGAAATGAAGGCAGGTACATATCAATGGTCAACGGACCAATGGCCGTCATCAGGCCAAGCAGCCACAACCAGAGGGGAACTTTTCTATCGAGCGATTTGGTGCTTTGCACCTTATCGGTGTTGCTCATTAATGGACTTCCAATACCAGATGGCAAGAATGGTGGCGCACAGGACCATGCTGAAACTGCACATGATCCAGAGAGAAGAAACGCCGGGTGGCGCTCCGGGAGTGAGGACAGCTGTGAGGCTGTCAAGCTTGCGGTAGCCTGGTCCGAAACCGAAATACCAGCCACCGAGCAGGCCAATGCCAAACAGCGATCCGGTTTGAATCACAAATGGCATAGTCGCAATTTTGTGCGCCCGCAGAATGTAGGACAGCATGCATTGTAACGCATCGCTCGTGTGCATAAAGGGCAGGATGGTAAGCAGGGCGTATGCCATGGCCGCGATCGCGGGATCCGAAGTGTATATGTCGATGATCTGTGGCCGCGCCACCATGACAATTGTCAGACTCAGGGTCACGCCGACAAGGCCCATCGTAATGCCAATCTTTGCCAGACGCCTGGCCTGTTCGGGCTGTCGCGCTCCCAGCGATTGGGCCACCAGCGATGAAGTGGCAATGCCAATGGCCAGGGGAAACATGTAGAGCAGGGAAACCAGATTGGCCAGAATCTGATGGCCACCGGATACGATGGTCCCTTCTCTGGCGGCAAGCAGGGCCATGAAGGTGAAGGAACTGACCTCGGCCAGATAGGATCCCCCCATGGGTAAGCCTAGCTGCAGTATTTCCTTCTGTGAAGCCCAGTGTGGTAATCCCAGTCGGATGCGAAAAGGGGCGAAAAAAGGATCACGCAGGATGGTGGCAATTCCGATGGCCAGGGCAATCCACGACACAATGGCGGTTGATGTTGCCGCACCGGCACTGCCCATTGCCGGCATCCCCAGATGGCCAAATATCAGAGCCCAGTTAAAAACGAATTTGATCAGAACAGATCCCAGACTGATGTACATCAGAATTCGGGGTCTTTGCACGGACGTCGTCAGGGCATACACGCAGCGGAACATCAGTGTTGCGGGCAAAGCCAGACAACAAATGCGAAGGTAGGTGGCTACCTGCTGACGCACCGGTTCAGGAAGGTCCCCTGAGTAACTGAGCCAGACGTCGGGGAAAAGAAGCAGAGAACCGCCCAGCAGGGAAAGAAACAGTGACAGCCAGATGCCCTGACCGATGTAGCGACCGATTTCCTCATTACGGCCTGCGCCAAAGAGCTGGGCGCAGATGGGTACCAGCGCGTGTACGATCCCCATCATCCCGATGTGAATCGTCATGAAAATCGACACGGCCAGCGCCATGGCCTGCAGTGAGATCGGGTCGGTATGGCCGAGCATGGTGCTGTCCAGGACGGCAAAAGCCATGCCTGCCCACTGGCTGATGAGCATTGGCCATGCGAGGCGCGCAATGTTGCGGACGGGCCCGCGCAAGGCCGTCTGTTGCGTTCGTGGGGGCATCAGGTTCAGCCAGTAGGCAATTGTATGAGTCGGAAGACCTCGTGACGATCCGGGCGGCGCTTGCCTTGCCAGATCAGAACGGCATTGTCCGGGTAAGGTTCGGCCTTGTCTTCGATTTTTTCAAATGTGGTTTGCAGCAGCAG
The DNA here is from genome assembly GCA_023422555.1 of Pseudomonadota bacterium. GTDB lineage: Bacteria > Pseudomonadota > Gammaproteobacteria > Burkholderiales > Burkholderiaceae_B > Advenella. Next base: position 7,301 of record JAFAGQ010000198.1, on the reverse strand, counting down.
ATATCGACAATGACCATCAAACGCAAATTGCAGTCCGTCAAAAACATAAAAAGCCGCGCGCTGCCCCATACCCAGGCCATGCTGGCGAATGCAGTCTGCAGGAATGTTTTTTTCCTTGATCACTGTAGCCAGCTCTTCAGATACGGCCTTATAGCTGCGATTGTAATCAATGGAAGGCAACCAGAGCAGGGCCAGCAGCATCCAGGTCAGTGTGAGCCCCGTTGCCGACAGGACAATTCCGCGCCAGAGAACAGCCGGGTTACTACGCAGACGCCATGATACGGTCCAGAACCAGGCTGCGCAGACAATGACGGCAAGAATCAGGGTGAGCGAAGAAATATGCGGCTCAAATCCCGTCAGCAGACGCGTAATGTTATGGTTGATTTTTGCCGGCCAGCCGAAATTCAGTGCGACCCAGCCCAGCCAGGTGGCAATCATGGCAAGGGACATGATCATAATGGAGAACCAGTCAAGCATATTGACTACGGAGCGGCGCAGCGTAGGCAGGGACATGGCCGCCAGGATTGCGCACGGAACGGCAAGCATGGCATATTCGGATTCGAAGGCATTTGCCTGGAAGATGACCGTGAACAGAGAGGCTCCAAGAAGGAGCGCAGGCATGAAGATATGCGGTGCATCCATCCACTTGCGCCAGTTCCACAAGGCAATGATCATGAACGGCCAGGTCGGCCACAGAAACCAGGCCAGATCTCTTAGAGTGGACAGGAACTCCGACATGACGGGCAGACTGAACAGGGAATTGTTCCAGAACAGATAGCTGTGCAACCAGTATTCGCTGGCTGAGCCTGCTGCCGAAAGCCAGACTGCGCAGCAAGCGGCAGCCAGAGCAAGGCTCCATAACAGCCACAGCTTCTGCACACGGCCCACATTGCGAAAGAATACGAGGGCGAGCAGGGCAATCAGCACGGGAACCCCACCGATAGCGCCGCGTGTCAGAAACGCACCTGCCAGGCCAATGCCAGCAAGGCTGCTGCCCTGTATGGGGTGATCGAGCATGCGAACCATGCCGTAGAACGCTACCGCCTGGCACATCATGATCAGCGGAAACGTTGACGTTTCATGCATGCGTATCACGATCCCGATAGTGGCAATAATAAACAGGACCGCCGCATCGGCGATCATACGTCCGTAATCCTGCGGGTTGGGTTCACCGCCAAAGGGCAGGGCTAGCGGCTGACATTCCTTGCGTCGGGCCAGCAGGTAGGTACCATACCAGGTGGCGCAGATGATGATGAAAAAGTAAATGAAAATGGGCAGTCGTGCTGCCGTAATCTGGGCGTCCAGCGGTGTCTGGAACAGTTCGAATACGGGAGAAAAGGCGCGGATGAACAGTGCGCCTATCCAGGTAACCAGCGGTCCCTCTTGCGCATAGGCAAAATTGCCAATTTGAGGGAGCAGCCAGGCGTTTTCCTGCCCGCGTATGGCCGAAAGCATGGTGGCAACACCGGTCAGATCATCTGTTTTCCATGGATCGCGATAGAACAGACCAGCAAAGATGTAAAGAATCCCGACCACCAGCAACGCTGTTCGGGAAAGTTTACGTGTCGCGATTTCGGTCAGACGAGAGGGCGTTGTGCGTTGCATGAATGAGTGTGGGGTTACAGCTAAGGGATTTCACGCATTTTAGCTGAAAAAACCGGTCAGAAAGAACCGTTTTCCGGATACGTTGGCCGGGGTCACTGCAAATTGATGTCAGTCTGCTTCCGGGATTGATGCTGCGGGAAGGAGGGTGGATGGCCGCTAATCAGGACCTTGACAGGGTCTTTAACGCTTGCAGAAAAGGTGCGAAACAGTATGACTTCAGATGGGCGGCAACAGGGAAGCTGCGACAGGGAAGCTGCGACAGGGAAGCTGCAACAGGGAAGCTGCAACAGGGAAGCTGCGCATGGGGAAATTGCTGTACTGGGGAGGCGGCAAGGACGGAAATTGCCGGCACAAATGCAATCGGCATAAACGTGACAGAGTGTCTGTACCGTTTATGCCGATTGGGAATAACTTTTTGAGCGGTTTCTGACTTAGGCAGATTTTTTGCGTGTGCCTGCAGTAGATGCAAACCGGGCGCGGAATTTCTCAACGCGGCCTGTTTCCACGATGCGGGTTTGTGCACCGGTGTAGAAAGGATGAGACTCTGCAGTCACATCACATTTGAAAAGTGGGTATGTTTTGCCATCGAGTTCGATGGTTTCGCGGGAAGTCAGAGTAGAACGGCTGATGATTTTGGAACCAGTTTGCTGGTCCAGAAACACGACTTCGCGGTATTCTGGGTGAATACTATCTTTCATGATTATTCCTGTGGGTTTGACGGGTCGCCAGCCTTTTATACCTGCTTCCGTTTGATGATTGACGGGCATGCACACACCGGTACAAGCGGATGTAAAAAGCAACGTATCCAAAAATTAATCCGGTATTCTAGCACAGAACCCCTTGAATACATAGCGTTTTCGGCGAAAAAACGACACAGGCACAGCTGCGGGCAAAAAGAAAAGTCCCGTATATTCAGATAAGTTCCGTATTGAAGTCCCGTATCGTCATGCCGCGACGGACATTATGTACGCACCGTCAGTCCGGGAAGATCTACTGTTGCCTGGGCCGTTCCCAGGGCGCGCAGACAATGTCGGGCAAGCGTGTCCAGTTCCTGCGGACGGCTCTGAAGATAATGATATCCGAGTGCGTCTGTCACACCCAATATGCGATCCAGAAGCAACACTTTACCGCTGGCTCGCAAGGGTTCGCACTCCAGTTCTTCCCATTTCTGTTGTAACCACTGCTGAGACGCCGCAACCTGCGCAGGGTCTGGTTCCATGTTCAGCTGCAGATCCAGTTCCTGAGTCGCAGAAAAAATAAATTTGATGTCACAGCGCATGGTCTCTCCCGGGCGTGCAGGCGCGAGCCTGCCTGAAAACAAAAACTGTAGAAAAATTCCGTGCAAAATACTGTCACGATCATGACAATGTGGACCACCAGACAGTTCGACGGATAAAATTCGCGTTCCAGGAATCGTTCCGGGCTGAAATCGTCAGAGATGCGTGCGCAGCCGCCAGATCTCAGGAAATAGCACCACGTCCAGCATTTTGCGCAGATAATTGACGCCAGAAGTGCCACCCGTTCCTCGCTTGAAGCCGATAATGCGTTCCACCGTTGTTACATGGCGGAAGCGCCAAAGACGGAAAGCATCCTCAATATCGGTCAGCTTTTCTCCGAGCTGATACAGATCCCAGTATTTTTCCGGTTCTCGATACACCAACAGCCACGCCTGCATGACTTCGTCGCTGTCGGCATAGGGTTGCGTCCAGTCGCGCGCCAGATGATCCTCTGGTACAGGCAGGCCCCGACGTGCCAGCAGGCTGAGCGTCTCGTCACAGAGCGAGGGCTGGTGATAGGCGTTAAGCACCTGCTGATAGCGTTCGGGATGATGCTCATGCGGTTTCAGCATGGATCCGTTCTTGTTGCCCAGCAGGAATTCCACCTGTCTGTACTGAAAACTCTGAAAGCCGCTGGAGGCGGCAAGCCAGGGACGCAGGGCCGAATACTCAGGAGGCGTCATGGTTGCCAGCACATCCCAGGCGTGCACAAGCTGTTCCATAATGCGACCTACACGAGCCAGCATTTTGAAGGCCGCATTCAGTTCATTCTGCCGGATACTCGCAATGGCGGCGGTCAGTTCATGCAGCATGAGCTTGATCCACAGTTCACTGGTCTGATGCTGGATGATGAACAGCATTTCGTTGTGTTCGGGGGACAGTGGGTGTTGCGCCTGCAGCAGTTCGTCCAGATGCAGATAGTCCCCATAGCTCATGTCTTTGGAAAAATCCAGTTTAGCCGTGCCCATCGCCTTGTCGCTGCTGTCGTTTGGCGTTGCCGTAGTTTCCATGCTCGGAGTGGGGCGGGAGTTCGGGTCGATCATGATTGGGTTCTCCTTCTTATGGGCAGTTCGGGACCGGTGCTGATGGGTTGAAAAATATGGGGCTAAATCACGTGACTGCCTGTCGGGAAGTAAACCGCTCGTTTCGCCATACTTCGCTTTCAAGCACGTCCTTCAGTTGCATGACGGCATCCCAGACATCGGTATAGCGGGTGTACAGCGGAGTAAAGCCGAATCGCAGAATGCCGGGTTCGCGATAGTCACCAATGACGCCCCGCTCAATCAGTGCCTGAATCATGGCATAGGCACCTTCAGGATGTGACAGGCTGACCTGACTGGCCCGCGCCTGGGGTGCCCGCGGTGACACCAGCGACAGACCATAACCGGCGCATTCCTGTTCTGCCAGTTGTATAAACAGGCCCGTCAGGGTTTGTGCTTTTTTGTAAATTTCGGGCATGCCGCCATAAGCCTGGGCCTGCTGAAAAACGTCCAGGGCATTGTCCAGCACTGACATGGCCAGTACTGACGGTGTTCCGCAAAGATAACGACGAATGCCGGCTGCCGGCTGGTATTGCGTATCGAACGCAAATGGCGACGCATGGCCCATCCAGCCTGACAGCGGCTGTTCGATCTGGTCTACATAGCGCGGATGTACCCAGACAACGGCTGGCGCGCCCGGCCCGCCATTGAGAAACTTGTATGTGCAGCCTACCGCGAAATCGGCATCGCAGGCGGTCAGATCCACGGGAATGGAGCCGGCAGAATGGCACAGGTCCCAGATGGTCAGTGCCTGGCAGGCATGCGCTCTCGAGGTGATGGCACCCATATCATGAATAGCACCACTACGGTAGTTCACGTGTGTGAGCATCAGGATGGCAAGGTCGTCTGTAATGGACGATTCAATATCCTTGCTGTCCACAATTTCAAGTGTCATATCAAACTGTTTGCACAGGCTCTGGGCAATGTACAGATCAGTTGGGAAATTGCTTTTCTCGCTCACGATCCGCCGCCGCTGCGGTGCACGGGCACGCGAAATCTGTATGGCGGTGTATAGGACTTTATAGAGATTCAGTGAGGTGGAGTCACAAACGGCAACTTCGTCACATCCCGCGCCAATCAATGGGGCGATCCGGTTGCCGACTCGCATTGGGAGACTGATCCAGTCAGCCTTGTTCCAGCTGGCGATGAGATCCTCTGACCATTCCTGCAGCATGACCTGCTTTGCGCGTGCCGGTGCCGCCGTCGGCATGACGCCCAGTGAGTTGCCATCAAGATAAATGGTTCCTGATGGCAAATGAAATGCTTCCCGCAAGGGTGCCAGTGCATCAATGGCGTCCAGATTCTCAAAAAAAGCGCGATCGGTCATGGTTGTTCCTGCGTCATGGTAAAGGGCGCAATATTGCACGGACCGGGCTCGCATCGGCGCTGGTCCATTTCAGTGGCAGTGCAATCAGTTCAAAGTCTCCTTCCGGGACGTCATCCAGCACCAGATTCTCCAGCACCCGCATATCGTATTGGCGTATCCGTTGATGGCTCTCCAGAGCCTTGCTGTCGGCAGGGTCAATACTGGGGGTGTCAATGCCGATCAGCCGGATGCCATGCTCATGCAGCATATCCAGCGTTTCCGGCGCGAAACTGGCAAACTGTTCAGACCAGGCCTCGACTTGTGCGCGACGGGTACTGCGAACCAGCAGCCTGGGCGGGCAGCCTGCCAGCGCCTGGGCCAGGTCCTGCGGATGGATGAGTCCGTTGTCGCGAAGCACCTCGAAGACCCGACAGGGTCCGATAAACGGCGCCAGTGCCAGATCACCTGCGGTACTGCCCCCGTCCTGGTAGTGCAGGGGCGCATCCGCATGCGTTCCCACATGCGGGCTCAGGGTAATTTCACTCACATTGACCGGGCAGCCCGGAGACAGCGTCCACGACCATTTCTGGGTATAGGGTGTGTCACCCGGAAAGACCGGAGACTGCGCATCCACAGGTGCGGAGATATCCCAAATGTCCTGCTTGCTCATGATTCGTCTATGAAATATCTGCTTTGAAAATATCGACTCTGAAAATGTCGACGTTGATCGTATCGACCTGAAAAGTATCGACCTGGAATAAAGCCAGTATAACAGTTGCCATACGCTACAGCTTTCCCAGTTCCGCCAGGGAAATGGCTACGCCTCCGGCAACAATAATATGGTCGATGAGTCGAATATCCAGCAGGGCCAGTCCCCGGCGTAACTGTTGCGTGAGCTGAATATCCGCAGGGCTCGGCTCACTCATGCCGGAAGGGTGGTTATGCGCAAGAATGACACCCCAGGCGTTGTGGCGCAGTGCCGTCACGGCAATCTCCCGCGGGTAAACCGCGGTCTGGTTCAGCGTGCCGCGGGAGGCCTCTTCGTGATGGATCAGCTGGTGCCTTGTGTTGACAAGCAACAGGAGACATTTTTCCACGACTTCGTGAGAGAGCAGGCTGACGCAAAAGTCTCGGACCACCGTCGGGCGATTGAGTTCCACGCGATATTGCATGATGTCCTGCATATGGCGTCTGGCGAACTCGATGGCTGCCAGAAAAGAACATATCTTGGCATCTCCCAGCCCGCGGATGGCTCTCAGCGACGGGTAATTGCTGAGCAGCAGGTTGCGCGGTCCGCCTGCCTGCTCCAGCACATAGTCGGCAAACTGCATGATATTCATGTTCGCCGTGCCGGTACGCAGGAGGATTGCCAGCAATTCAGTGTTGCTGAGAGCAGAAGGACCCAGGGCGAGCAGTTTTTCCCGGGGGCGCATTTGACTGACAGGCGGTGTAATCTGAGCATCTGTTGTGTCCTTGACAGAATCGGGGTAATTGGCATTTTTGGCAGTCATTGTCGGCTAAAATAGGAACTTTATGAAAACACCCTACGGTGACAGATTTTGACAGCGAATTCCCAGTCCTTGACACCAATTGTCCATGCTGATTCCTACCTAACCCTGCACTACCGCATCGTTCTGATGTCCGGTCCTGGCGCCGGTTCGGTCTTCATCGATACTTTTGATGGAAAGCCAGGAACCCTGCAGCTGGGCACAGGCCAGTGGTCTCCCTCCATGGAAACGCCGCTGATCGGCCATGCTGAGGGTGAATCCTTCAGCTTTGAGCTTCCTGCCCAGGATGCCTACGGAGCCCGCAACCCCGAACTGCTGCAGCGGGTCACCCGTCAGATGCTCGAACGCGATGCCGGGCCAGATGCAGAGTTTGAAGCAGGCGATATGGTGGAATTTACTGCACCTAACGGCGGTCGCTATTCCGGTATTTTCCGGGAATGGGATAACGACACGGCCCTGTTCGATTTCAATCATCCACTGGCTGGCGTCGATCTGCGAATCGATGTCAAGCTGCTTGGAGTGCTGTAATGGCAGAAAACAGTGAAGTGGTTCTGGCTGAGCCGCG
>JAFAGQ010000315.1 GCA_023422555.1 Pseudomonadota bacterium | reverse complement strand
GTCCCCTGTAGGTGCAAAGAGCGGGGCCTGTCGATATTGGTCAGGGAGATCGTGGCTTCATAGCGGGCCTTGATCATGCCAATGCTGATCGTGACATCTGCCCGATACTGGTTCTCGCCAATGCGCTGCAGTTCGCGGCAGCCGGGTATGACCCTGGCAAGCGCCTGCGGATCCATCAGGACATCGAATACTTTCTCTGGGGATGCCGGAATCTGGGTACTGCCCGATGCGGACAACGCATGCCCCTTGCCGGTTTTCTTCGCTGGTTTCTGGATCGACACATCTGCCGACGGGGCCGGATCGTCAAATCCGATCAGTTCCAGAACACGGTTCGGCGTCAGGGGTAGGCGAATATCGGGCGTGCCACCCAGTGGGCTTAATGCATCCGCCACGGCATTGGCAATACATACCGGTGTGCTCATATTGTTGCCTTCGCCCAGACCTTTAGCGCCCAATGGGGTGAAGGGGCTGGGTGTCTCCAAATGGACAATCACCGGATCCGGGACCTCATAGCTGGTAGGTACCAAGTAGTCGGCAAACGTGCCAGACTGGAACCCGCCATCGTCACCATATCGAAATTCCTCCAGCAGGGCAGCGCCCAGCCCCTGAGCAAATGCGCCCCGAATCTGTCCGTCTGCCATGGCAGGATTCAGTATCCTTCCTGCGTCATGCGCAGTCACATACCGATCAACTCTTACCCGGCCAGTCTTGCGATCTAGCTCGACCGCACAGATATCAAACGCGAAGCCATAGGCAGCTGAGGTATTAATTCGGTCATCTTCGGTTGGCGCCTCCAGGGATTCGGGTGTCCAGAATTCCGTGACGCGCATTCCAGGCGACATTCCTGCGGGCAGCTCGGCGGGCGCCCAGTGGGCACTGCTGGCAAGCCGCGCAAAAGGCATAGCCTTGTCCACCTGACCTTCGCGACAAACTTTCCCACCCTCGAAAACAATCTCTTCAACGGTACATTTCATCTGATGAGCTGCCACGGCTGCCAGTTTCTCCCGCAGTCGCGTGGCTGCCAGGTGAACCGTTCCTGCCACGGCACCGGCGAAACGGCTGGAATAATTGCCAGCAGCGACAGACCAGGCATCCTTCTCCGTATCGAAATCGACATTGACATTAATGTCTTTAGGCCGCAAGCCGAATACATCGGCGACGACCTGAGCGCAAACCGTGACATGACCCTGTCCGGCGGGCGAGGAAGCGATTACGACCGTGACACTGCCAAGCAGATCAATACTGACTGTCGCTGCAGCGATACCACCATTCTTGGGACCGGCCTTGGCACGCTGTTCCGGTGTTAATGCAATCGTGATATAGCCCATATTGGAGATGGAAGGTTCCACGATAGCTGCATAGCCAATACCATATAAGCGGCCCTGAGCTCTCGCCTCATCCCGCCTACGCAAAAGTTCTTCCAGCCCACCTTCGTCCATCGCCGCTGCCATGACCTTGGGATAGTCACCCGAGTCGAGCAGTGCGCCCGCCGCTGCCCGGTAGGGGAAGGCCTCTGGCTGAATGAAGTTGCGTCGATAGACGTCCAGCGGATCCATGTTCAGATGCTGCGCGATGCGCTGCACCATGCGCTCCAGCGCAAAATAGACCTGCGGTCCGCCAAATCCGCGCACCAGGCCCGAAGGCATTTTGTTAGTGACCACAACCCGATTGCGCACATGCAAATCATCGATACGGTAAGCCCCGGTCAATACCCCATGCATACGATAAAAGGTGGCCGGCTCGGGCGCCCGCAGATAGGCGCCCACGTCATCCATCTGATCCAGATCCAGCGCGCGAATCCGGCCATCGTCATCGAACGCAGCCTTGATGGTCGCGATTCTTCCATTGGCAGCGGTCGCCGCACTCAGGTGCTCCAGCCTGTCTTCTACCCACTTGACTGGCATGCCACCGACCTTGCGCGAGGCAAGACACATCAACACAACCGAAGTAAAAACGGCCTGTTTAACACCAAAGCTGCCACCGGAGTCTGGTGCGGACCGGTGACGCAGGCGGTTGCCGGGTACATTCAGCGCCAAGGACATGACAGCGTGCATAGAGAACGGCCCCATGAAATTGGAGCAGACCTCGTAGCCCTCATCACCCGGCAGATACTCGGCAATTACCACCCCGCATTCAATCGGCGTACAGGAATTTCGGGGATATTCAATTGTCATTTCCAGGCTGTGCGCGCACTCCCTGAACCGGGCTTGTGGGTCGCCATAATTGAACTCCCGCTCGTGAAGGACATTGGTACCCACCGCTTCGTGCAAAATAGCAGAATTGTCAGAAATGGCACCTTCAATGGTGCTGACGGGCGCCAGTGCTTCAAATTCAATCTTTATTCCGTCAAAGGCATCCTCGGCCAGGTAACGGTCTTCGGCAATGACAACGGCAATGGGCTCGCCAACGTAGCGAACTTTATCCACGGCCACGGTCCACATTTCCATAGGGATCTTCACACCGTTGATAAACGGCCTCGACCATGCACGAACATCGTCTGAGGTCAGCACGGCCCTGACGCCGGGCATCTTTTCGGCCAAGGAAACATCAATGGATTTGATACGGGCATGGGCATAGCTGGAGCGATACACCGCAGCATGCAGAGTTCCGGGTTTGGTCGCCAGATCGTCGCCATAGCGTCCACGTCCTGTCAGTAAAGGAATGCTTTCAAATCGCTCGATGCGCTGGCCCACAAACTTGCCCGCGCCGCTGGTTGCTGCGTTTTCCACGCTGCTCATGTACTGCCTCCGAATATTCTGTTTTGGGAGCCGAACCACCCGGGTTGGTTTCGCGCCCCTGGAAGACAGTATAGAAACGGTCACCGGCAGACCCTTTACCCAACAGTCGGATCAATTACCTTTGAGTCTGATTATTTTTTTCGATGCAATTGAAAGACAGATTTTTCCGACATAATTGCTTTTGCAATGCCCTTCGCTGCAGCAATACAGCGCTATTTTGCATATGAAAGACACACAACTGTAGAAAGGCTTAATCTATGGAAAACCTGGATGTTCTTGTACTGCGCAGACTAAGCTCATGGCGCGCTGAAGGAAAAAAAGCACTGTTAGCTACCGTTACCCGTACCTGGGGATCCTCCCCGCGTCCGCTTGGGTCCATCATGGCCTTATGCGAAAATGGTGCCGTCGTTGGCTCCGTCTCAGGCGGGTGCATTGAAGACGATCTGTTTTATCGCTACACGACAGGTGAAGAAAAAGCTGCACTCATCAATAGTGCGCCTCCCTGTCTTGTGCAATATGGACTTACCGCGGAAGACGCTTTCAGATTTGGCCTGCCTTGTGGCGGTACGCTCGAAATCCTGCTCGAATTCAATCCCGACTCCCATGCCC
>JAFAGQ010000154.1 GCA_023422555.1 Pseudomonadota bacterium | reverse complement strand
GATCGTTCCAGGCTTTGGAAAAAGCCTCCAGTGTCTGGATGTCTACCGCGTTACTCATGTTTCTCTCCTGCTTTGAAATTTCAATCAAAGATAGAAGAAGTTCGCGGGCTGGTCTAGGTCCAGTTTCAGCTCATCGTTGAGTCCAGAAAAAAGGGAAGAAATGTTCCAGAATCAGGCATTGCTGCATCAGCACAATGCCCTGAAGAGGCGGAGTTCTCAGGAATGCCTGTCGTTTGTGCAATGCAGGAAAAAAACGCACCAGAAAGCGGCGCAACGCAGCGCCAGATATCATGAATGAACGAACTGGGAGCTTTAAATTCGAATTATTTTTGCAGCGGTCAATCCGGCCTCAGCCCAGTACGTCGTGCCAGATATTCCTGGCCCAGGATCTGGCATCGACACCTTCCTTGTCGGATGGTCGATCCGAGATGCCACCGCCTTCTGCTGAAACCATCTCTTTTTTCTGTGGGTCGTAGCGATAGACGTTGGCCACGTGCATCGCTGCCGTATCGTCAACATAGCTATAGCAGGTATTGGCGAAAACAGGCAAGGGATCCGGCTCCTGATCGGCAAGCCTGGCAATAATGCCGCTGGCACACACTTTGGCCTGCGAATTGGCGATATGGGCAGATTTTGGCAAACCTGAATCCACAGAATCTCCCAGTAAATGAATGCCCGGCACCACCGTCGATTCGTAGGTGACGAAATTGACATCGCACCAGCGCCCTTCGCTATTGGCCAGGCCGGTTTCCAGTGCCAGCTGTCCAGCGGTTTGCGGCGGAATCAGATTGAGAACATCAGGTTGCCAGCTTCCGAACACAGTTTCTATTGCGCCTGTGCTGGCATCAACCGACAATAATTCACTGCCTGGCTGATAATCGATCAATCCGGGATACTCATCCGCCCAGTTGCGTTCAAATAAGGGACGTTTGGAAGTGATGCCCGGATTGGCATCCAGCACCAGCACCTTGCCGGCAGGATTATGATGTTTAAGATACCAGGCAACCTGGCAGGCCCGCTCATAAGGGCCGGGCGGACACCGGTAAGGCGTCTGAGGCACCGTAATGGCAAAGACGCCACCTTTGCGCATACCTCTTAGCCGGGCAGCCAGCATTTCGGTCTGCGGACCCGCTTTCCAGGCATGAGGCAGACGCGACCTGGCCACATCAGTCTGTTCCATCGGAACACTCGCGTAATCAAAGCTTATGCCAGTTGCCATAACCAGATAATCATAAGGCACAGAACCAGTCGCGCAGCGAACCTGCTTTTTTTCCGGATCGACAGCGAGCACGGTATCATGCCGCAATTGCACACCGTGCTGGCGAGTCAGGTCTTCATAGGATCGGGTGATGGCGGACAGGCTAGCAGATCCGCCGAGCACCAGATTACTGGTGGGACAGGACACAAAAGCCTGATTCTGTTCGATCAGTGTGACAGGCAGATGGTAATCGCTCCACATGCGCAAATACTTTGCCGCCGTTGCGCCGCCAAATCCCGCACCAACCACAACGACTCGCGCTTTTCGCAGTCTGCCTGCGGCCGCTGCGCTGAACGGCCAGACGGTCGCTCCCAGCCATGCTGCCCCAAGTGAACCAATGAATTGCCTGCGTTTCATGTTTCATTCCAATAAGCATAATCCGGCTGCGCATGCCCTGGGCGCCGTGCACTTGTTAACCCGCCGGCTGGCGAACCAGGAAACGCGTACGAACACCCGCGACAACCGTTATAACGACCATGCTGCGTGCCGCGTTGTAAAGATGACAAGTGTAATGATCGTTGCAGCATACTCAACAACCTTCAGGATCCTTTTGGCACAGGCAATGCTGAAAAATACACAGCCAGCTGATGGATTTCAGCATCAGTCAATCCCCGCGCGTGCTGTGCCATAACGTCGGACGATTTTCTGTCTTCGCGAAACTGCGCCATACGAGACAGAAAGTGTGCCTGCGATGCTCCCGCCAGACTTGGCGTTGTCCCGACACTGATACCGTTGGTCCCATGACATGCCGCACAGGACGCCGCGAGCACCCGAATGTGCGGATCAAGCGCCGGGGCCGCAGATAGCGACTGTGCACAGGTAAACATGACAATCAGTATCCCGGTCTTAAAAACCACGGAACCCTTAAGCAATGCGCAACTTTTCTCTTTGAATGTCATGTGTTATTCCCATTCCATTTTTGGGAACAGCAGATTGACATTGCGCGGATTAATGACATCAAAGCGCTGCCATTTATCCTTTTCGCTGGAAGCGGCAGATTGCATGACTTCGCTCATGTCTTTGCCCTCCTTGATTCCTATGGAAATATCGGATATCAGTAACTGCAGATAATGTTTTTCTGTATCCCACGCCCCCGCAGGATTTTCGGGAATGGATCCGTGTCCTGGTACCACCCGCGCATACGTCATTTTGCGCAGTGCGCCAATCACGTCGATCCAGCTCTTGACGTCCCCATCAACCGAAGGCGTGCGTTCAGTGAAAAGCAGATCGCCAGTCCAGAAGGTGTCAGTTTTCTGGTCCAAAACGGTCAGATCAGTGGTCGTGTGGGCCGATGGCCAACTGCGCAAAAGCAGCTGGCGCCCACCGAGATCTATTGTGTATTGCTCTGCAACCTTGATAGTCGGCATCACAAGCGTATTTTTCTTGCCGTCTTTACGAGGGGGCGCGTCGCGCAGGTAGGTATCCTGACTCTCGTACATGACTGCAGGCAGATTTGCGTGACCGACAAAGCTCACATCCTTTTGCGCAAATGCGGCATTACCCAGGATATGGTCCGGATGAACATGAGTATTGATCACATACTTAACAGGCAGCGCCGTCTTTGCCTTTATCGCTTCTTTCAGTGCCACTCCGACGTCGTAAGAACCACCCGTGTCAATCACGGCAACCGATTTCGTCCCGATGACAAACGAGATATTTGCAATATCACCATTGTAATTATCGTCATCAAAATCCAGATGCGAACCCTGATGGACAAAGACGCCTGGCGCCACCTCTTTCATTTGTAATGCGACAGCACCCGAGACAGAACTGAAAGTCAGAATCCCAATGAAAAGCATGAAGCGAAGGACAGTCCGGCGCATCACTGAACCGTCACATTGGTTTCATGCTGAAATTGCTTACCTTCGTTATCCTCTGCCTTAACCGTCAGCTTGCCACTTTTATCCGGCACAAAATAGAACTTCAGATTGGGATCTTCGCTGATGCCAATATACGTATCGGCCTGCAGTACTGGCTTGTCATTGAAACGGATATCTATATTTTTAATGAAATAGGCGGGTCGAAAACCTTGCGTCATCAGATCACGCTGCAAACCGGTATACATGGGATGCCGTATCATCAATCGAGCCTGCGCGGGCTTGCCGGCGACTACCGGTTCTATTGCCGCCAGTTTCATCTGTCCTGCTGTCTTGCGCGCTTCGCTGGCATCTCCACCTACCGTCCCGCCACAGCCTCCTGCTGCCTTGATAGGCACCGCATTCCGGAAATAACGGCCGTCGCTGGTTTCTGCAACGACATGTACATAGTCATCGATCTCCAGACGAATACGGGTAGCAACATCGATTTTGCCGCTATCCGGACTGAAGTGAAAGACTGCCGTGAGCGGCACCGGATTTTCCGGAACCACCAATGTCACATTTTTAATGTAATCATCTTTCGTTGAGGGGTAGTCAATGGAAAATTCAAACGGCACCTGCGCGCCACTGGCTGCCCGCTTGGGCGCAGTGATGTGAATAAAGGGCCCGTCTTCCAGTGTCTTGCCGGCGAAGAAGCTCGAGTTAACTTTCTCCCACTCTGGCGCGGTGACACCGGCCAGTGCGGGCACAGAAACCGATGCGACCGTGGCGAAAAGGATCAGCCCAGTCCACTTGCGTAACATGTAATCCTCCTCCTCATTGCGCCGATGACAATTCGAATATACATCTAAACGCCCGGGACAGAAAGCCCAGGGACACAATACTTAAACAACCAAAATCAGTGTAGAGCACCCCAGCGAGCGACCGCTGGTTCTGCCTGGGCCCACAACCAGTACCGTCCGTTTTTGCAGACATCGAGCGTGTACCAGTGTTCAACAACCTTGGAATCTACCGTTTCTTCGACAGAGAACAGTGCTTTTTTGCAGGTGGTAAGTGCATTTACCGATTCGCTGATCACAATTGTGCGACCTTTATTATTGCCATATGGGATAGGCTGTTTTACCTGCCAGCGTCGTTCCTCGCCGGGTACACTTACCGCAATTGCATTTGCAATTTCCTGCTGTTCCGCTGCGCTGAAGCGTTTGAGAACGTACTTCACCCCTGCGTCCACTGCGGCATTGGTTGCCACGGCAACAGTCAGGCCAAGGGCCGGATTGCCTGTCATTGATGACGTGGCTGCGCCTGCAGTGATACCCGGGACCGTGGCAATGACGGCGCATCCGGCCAGGCCGCCTGCCGATAACGCAAGTGTGATAATGAATGCGTGAAGCCTCCTGCGCATTACTGCAAGGCTCCCCAGCGGCTGACCGCCGGCTCTGCAGTGGCCCATGCCCAATGATTGTTATCCTTGCAGATGGACGCAACATAAAATTCGTTGCGCGGCACGGAATTCACTTCGCTGTCTACGGAATATACGATTTCCTTGCACTCGAGCATGCCCTGACTGATTGTCCGGCTGACCGTTACCCTGCCGTGTTCATCCGGCTCCATGGGAACAGAATGCACAGACCGCCACTCACTGACCTCACCCTCTTTCAGTTTGCCCGCCGCAGTGGCAATGACTTCCTGCGTATACCCATGCATTTCCCGCTGTACATATTGCACCGCAGAGCGCGTTGCCGCCTGTACACCAACACCAATACCAGTTGTTACCGCCGCGTTGTCGGTCACCTTCTGTGCAATCGCAGCGCCCGCAATACCGGCCCCCGCAGAAGAACCTTCAAGCACCAGTGACTGGCATCCGGCCAGACCGAAAGCAAGGACAGCGAAGGCCGGAAGCAGCAGTGGACGCAGCCCTGCCTGTGCGACAGAACCGGACCGGCGGCTGACAATATTTGTACAAAGATTGAAGCAGCGGAAATTGCAAATGTTTAATTTTTTATAAATCATACAGTTACGATGATTTGTTGATCAAAAACATTATATTTGCAATAACTTGCTCATGAAATTAAAAACTGTGAAGAATTTGTAATGAGATGTTGACTATGCCTGTGAAGTCGCCGCAGCATAATGCTGATCGCAATATTCGCGAAAGAGCTGCAGGGAGGCAAGGTTCCTGTTGTCGTGCGTCGCCAGAACGATACGTGAATTGACCTGCGCACCGGCAATCCTCCGAAAGGCGACCCCAGGCGGGCTGGTATTGCTATAGATACTGGGAACAATGGACACACCCAGTCCTGCTGCGACCAGCGCCAGAGTGGTACTGTTCTCCCGAACCTGCTGCACAATTCTGGGAACGAAGCCCGCCGCAGTGGCGATGGTGGAAATATGCTCAAACAGGCCGCAACCCAGCGCACTGGGAAACAGAATAAAGTCTTCGTCAGCAAGACTGTCGATATGCACCGGCTCAGAATTCACTGTCTGATCTTCCTCTGCACAGGTGACCAGCATCAGTTCGTCATGCCATAACTCCGTGGTCCGGATACTGCGCGGTGGCCGAAAATTCAATGCAGGCCGCAAAAAACCGATATCTATCTCGTTATCATTGAGCGCAATGATCTGCTCGCCGGTAGACATGTGCCTCAGATCGATTTCAATGCCTGGGTATTGGCGGGTGAACCCCTGGATCAGCTTTGGAAAATCTTCGAACAGCGGCACCGATGCGGTGAATGCCACTCGTAATTTTCCAACCTTGCCATCCAGTGTCCAGGCACACAGTTCCTTTGCCGATGCATAACGCTCCAGTATGGCCATGGCCTCCTGGTAGAAAAGATGACCGGCATGCGTCAGCTCAACTGAACGGCGCGTGCGCTCAAACAGCTGAACATTCAGATCCTGTTCCAGCAGCTTTATCTGCTGGCTCAGCGGTGGCTGGCTGATATGCAGTCGCTGCGCAGCCTTGCTGAAACTGAGCGTCTGGGCAACGGCGACGAAATAGTTGAGCTGGCGAAAATCCATTGTTATTCGAAAAAAATATAAATATGAGATTTAAATAATATTAGACCATATAAGTGCAATACCGGAAAATAACGTTGACAATCCCTCAACACGCAACGCCCGTCGAATCCTGGACAGGAGCGACATCGAGATAACAATCAGGAGACCTAACATGAACATTCTGAAATTGCACAAACCCATTTCACTTGCAATAACAACTGCCTTTTGTCTCACGGCCATGAGCGCCGCGTCGGCGGCCGAGTACCCGGAACGCCCCATCACGGTCGTGGTGCCCTACTCACCAGGCGGCGGCGTGGATATTGTCACGCGTATCGTGACCAAAGCCATGTCCGATGATCTGAAACAGCCGATCATTGTCGATAACCGTCCCGGTGGCGGCACCAATATTGGCATGGGATACGCAGCAAAAGCCAAGCCCGACGGCTATACGCTGTACATGGCTTCCAATACGCTGACAACCAACAAGGCGCTCTACTCCAATCTGGGCTTTGACCCGGCCACTGCCTTTACGCCAATAGGGAAAGTCGGAGATGCACCGCTGGTTGTCGTGGTCACCAAAGACTCAGAATTCAAAACCCTGGGTGATCTGGTGGAATATGGCAAGGCACATAGCGGCGAACTCACTTTCGGGACCGCGGGTACAGGAAGCTCCGGCCATATGGCAAGTGAATTACTTCTGCGCAAGGGCGGCTTCAAGGCACTGCACGTGCCATACAAGGGTGGTTCCCCTGCCATTACTGACCTGCTCGGAGGCAGGCTGTCATTTATGGCAATCAATCCGCTGGAAGTCATCTCTCATATCAAGTCGGGTTCATTGCGCCCGCTGGCTGTTCTGAATGACAAGCCTACGGTGTTGCTGCCTGATCTGACGACCGCAGAAAAAGCCGGCGTCAAGGACGTGGATGCGACTGTCTGGTGGGGACTGGTTGCCCCTGCGGGCACACCCGATGCGGCTGTCGAAAAATTGAATGCGTCGCTGAACAATGCCCTGAAAAAAGATGAGATCATCCAGAGTCTTGCCAAACTCGGCGCCACACCTGCAGGTGGCACGCCAGCCGAATTCGGTGACTTTCTGAAGAAAGATACCGCATCCATGACTGACCTGGTCAAAAGCGCCAACATCAAAGTCGACTGATTGCCCTGCCCGCATCCGAAACAGGAAATCGGAAGATCGATTTCCTGTTTCCGGTGTGCGCCGGCATCCCATTCAAGCTATCACATTCGAGATATTCAACTCAAATCCTCATTTCAGGAATTACACATGCAAGAAAAAACCGCATTGGTGGTCAGCGCCCATGCCGCCGATTTCGTGTGGCGGGCGGGCGGTGCAATCGCCCTTTACGCCAGCAAGGGCTGGAAAATCCATATATTGTGTTTGTCATTTGGTGAACGTGGTGAATCTGCAAAAATCTGGAAAACGCCCGGCGTAACACTTGACGCCGTGAAGCAGGCAAGGCGCGAGGAAGCACAGGAAGCTGCCGGCATTCTTGGTGCTACCGCTGAATTTCTGGATTGCGGCGACTATCCGCTGCGCGTCAGTGATGATGTGCTTTTCGGTATTGCAGATCGCTACCGCGAACTGAGACCCGAATTTGTGCTGACACACTCTTTGCGCGATCCATATAACTTTGATCATCCGTTTGCCAATCATCTGGCGCTTGAAGCGCGCGTGATTGCCCAGGCACATGGGCACAATCCCGAGGTGCCGGTGATTGGTGCGCCTCCCGTCTATCTTTTTGAACCGCATCAGCCCGAACAGTGCGAGTGGAAGCCGGAACTCTTTCTTGATATTTCCTCTGTGTGGGACAAGAAATATGAGGCCTTCAAAACCATGAATGCGCAGGAGCATCTGTGGGAGTATTACACGCGTGTCGGTCTGCAGCGAGGCGCCCAGGCCTCTCGCAATAGTGACAGGAAAATCAAATATGCAGAAGCTTATCAGTGCGTCTATCCACGCGTCACTGATGCATTCTGAACGCGGATTCAGGAGACTTATATGTCAATGATCAATAGCGTTTTCACTCGCCCTACGCCTGCCCAAATCAGGGCCGCTGCCCAATATCCTGCGGCCATTATGGCCGATGCAGCAGGCCGGCGCGGTGCGACAGATGGACGCATCCAGCCGCTAGGATCACACATGCAATTATGTGGTCCGGCATTTACCGTTGAGGTCCGACCCGGCGATAACCTGATGATTCATGCAGCCCTGCTCCTGGCCAGGCCCGGAGACGTGCTGGTGATCGACGGTCAGGCAGACACGCGCGCCGCACTGATGGGCGAACTGATGTGCACCCATGCCATAGCAGCCGGACTGGCCGGATTGGTTATTGACGGCGCCATTCGTGATCGCAGCGACTTGCGCGATGGCGCGTTTCCCGTGTTTGCCTGCGCCAGCAATCCCAACGGCCCCACCAAAAATCTGCCTGGTCGCATAGGCCACCCTGTTTCAGTGGGCGGTGTTACCGTCAATCCGGGAGACCTGGTTCGTGCCGATCAGGACGGCGTACTGATCGTACCTCGTGAAAATATTGACACGGTACTTGAGGGTTCAGATAAAAAGGTCAAGGTTGAGCAAAAACGCCGACAGGATATTGCAGATGGCAATCTGATCTACAGCTGGCTTGAGCAATCACTGAGAGATGTCGGTGCACTGCCAAAAGATCAGTCCCTCGATTCACTGATTGCCAGGTTTCAGGACGCCGGCTGAACGTTCAGCGCAGGCCGCAGCCATGCGCTGTATGCGCCACAAAATGCAGAACTGCAGTATGCGCAGTTGCCATGTCGAGGGGTCAGGGCCGGTTGTGGAACCGGCCTGATCCCTTCTACTTTTTCATGTCCACAGTTGAAATAAGACCTTTGAAATAATCCGATTGCTGTGTCATGAATGGCGCAAACTCCGGCCCATCCTGATAGGATACGGCAAGGTTGGCATGTGCCATCCCTTCACGGAATTTGGGATCTTCCACAATTTTCCGGCTCACTTCACGCAGTTTTTGAACGACTGGCTCGGGCGTATTCAGTGGCACACCCAAACCGCGCCAGGTACCCACGGACACCTTGATGCCGCTTTCCTTGAGTGTTGGAATGTCGGCGTATTCTCCGGTAAGTCGCGCATCTGTCATGACACCCAGCATTTTGAGTTTACCCGACGCTATGTACGTCTTGACCTCGACGGGACTGACGACGATGGCCTGTACATGTCCGCCAAGCAGTGCCGTGACACTGGGGGCCGCGCCCTGAAAGGAAATATTATTGAACGATACACCCTGATCCCGTTCAATGGCGGCTGCCGCCAGATGCCAGATTGTCCCTGCGCCGGCATTACCCATTGAGAGCCCGCCTGGGTTCTTTTTGGCATCGGCAATCAGTTCGGGCACATTTTTCCAGGGCGCGTCCGACCTGACCACGATGGTCCCCGGATCACCATTGAGCTTCGCAATGGGAACAAAATCGTCGGACGTAAAGTTGATCATTTT